>JBJKPA010000437.1:0-10593 GCA_046706905.1 Gemmatimonadaceae bacterium | reverse complement strand
GAACCCAAAGCGTGAGGGAGATGGAGCGTTGTCCGCAGTTGCGTCGTTCGCAGTTCCTTTCAACTCGTCGTTTCGCTGTACTTGCCGGCGCTGTTCTTGTCCGCGCTGTTCTTGCCGGCGTGGTGGCTGTTGCCGCTGTTTCCTCTTCACTCGCAGCATCCCCTTCACCAACCCACCATACTCACTCTCGTACGCCATGAGCTGCGGAAACATCGCCCGCATACTCAACTTCGCCCCGTCTCCCGCCGAGATCCCGCTGAGCAGCGGCTCGACCAACCGTTCATACATCTCGCGACCCAGCCGCCGCACCACGAACTCCTCGATCGACTCGTCTCCCGCGTCGAGCCGCGGCGGAATGAAATACTCCCACCCCACGCGGAGCTTGCCGAGCGGCGAGATGAGCGGCGTGGTCACGAAGGGCATCATCCGCGACGGGACCAGTCCCGTCATGCCGTCGGGCATGCGGCGGAGCCGTGCGCCGCTCATGATGTACGAGCCCTTCGCCGCGGGATTGGTCCCCTGCAGCCGGTCGCCCAGGCCCACGCGTCTGGCCAGCTCCACGGCCGCCGGCTTCGCGGCCAGGATCACGTCGGGCCCCGCTTCCATGAGGAAGCCCCCGGCGGAGCGTTCGGTGCGGATGTGGCCGCCCAGTCGCGGGGATGCTTCGAGGAGCGTGACCTGCAGCGACGGATCGGCCCGGGTGAGGTGCTCGAGTGCCGCCAGCCCGCTGATGCCGCCACCGATGATGGCGACGCGCGGCGTCACGACTTGAGTCCGAAGAGGTGGCGGATCGCCATTGCGTATCCCGCCACCTGTCCGTTGCGCGCCTCCTGGCGCAGCCGCTGCGTGGGCTGATGGAACAGCCGGTTGACCAGCGATTCGGAGAACGCCTCGATACGCGCGCGGTCGCTCTCGCTCATGTGGGCGAAGTGGCGGCGGGCTCCGTCCAGGGTCGTGCGCCGCACCTCGTCGGTGTGGGCCCGGAGGTCGGCGATCAGCGGCTGCACGTCGAGCTGCCGCAGCGCCGCCAGGCACTCGGCCGTCTCCTGCTCGACCACCGCTTCCACCGCCGGGACTTCCGACGCCCGCTCCTCGAGGCCCGCGCTCACGTGCCGCTGGATGCCGTCGAGGTCGGCGTAGGTCACGCCGGCGACCGTGGTGGCCGCCGGGTCCACGTCGCGCGGGACCGCGATGTCGATGAGGAGCATCGGGCGGTCCGGCCGGCAGTCCATGGCCGACGCGACCATCGCGCGGGTGATCACGTGGTGGGGCGCGGACGTGGAGCTGATCACCACGTCGGCCCCGCAGAGGGCGTCCTGCAGGCGCTCCAGCGACACGGGCCGGCCCCCGACGTGCTCGGCCAGGCGGTCCGCGTGCTCGCGCGTGCGGCTCACGATGCTGATGTCATTCACGCCCCGGTAGTGTAGCGCCGACACGGCCAGTTCCGCCATCTCGCCCGCGCCCACCACCACCACCGAGGCCCTGTCCAGGTTTGGAACCGTGGCTTCGGCCAGCTTGACCGCCACCGAGCTCACCGTGATCGGGTTGCGGCTGATCGCCGTTTCCGACCGGGCCCGCCGGCCGGCGCGGATCGCACCCCGGAAGAGCGTGGACATCATGTGGCCCGCCGCCCCGTGGGACGCCGCCGTGGCGAACGCCTCGGAGACCTGCCCCAGGATCTGCGGCTCGCCGATGACCATGGACTCGAGCCCGGCCGCCGTGCGGATCAGGTGCTGCACCGCCTCGGTCCCGGTCAGGGTGTAGACCACCGGCTCCAGCTCGGCGGCGCTCACCCCCGTCGTGTCCTCGAGCAGCGCGAGGACCGCCGAGGCGGCCCGGCGCCCGCCCGTGGCGTAGGCCTCGAGCCGGTTGCAGGTCGAGAGGATGACCAGCTCACTGATCTCCGACGGCCGCGCATCCTCGCCGCAGCCGAACCGGGACAACAGCGCCCCCACCGCCGTCTCGGGGATCGCCAGCCGCTCGCGCAGCGCCACCGGCGCCGTGCGGTGCGAAACGCCCACGCACACCACCGCGCCTGCGGCGTCGGTGTGGGGCGCGTCGTGCGGCTCCAGGGCGAGGACCGGCGTACCGACCGGTCCCCGCGCTGGTTCCACAGTCACATCTATGTCGTGCAGGGCGGTGGCGTTCATGCGGCGCTCCCGGCCACGAAGGCCTGGACTTCCTGAATCGGCAGGGCGCGCTTGATGCGGGCCTCGAAATACTCCTCTACCGGTTCGGCTTCGCCGCGTTCCACCATCGCCGCGTATTTGCGGGGGATGTGCGCGCAGAAGGGCTCCGACTCCATGAAGTCGCCGGTCATCCCATACGCCCGCGCACGGCTCCCACCGCACACCTTGAGATACTCACACACCCCGCATTTGCCCTTGATCTGCGACCGGTCGCGGAGCTGCCGGAACACCGGCGACTCGCGGTACACCTGGACCAGGTCGTCCGTCCGCACGTTGCCGGCCGGAATGGGGAGGAACCCCGAGGGCATGATCTGCCCGGTGTGGCTGATGAACATGAACCCGTCGCCGTCGTTCACGCTGCGCGCGCGGCCGATGCCGTCGGACAGTGAGAACATGACGCCGCCGGTGAGCACGTCCGGCTTCTCCTCGCGATCGCCGGCGCGCCGCTCCGCCACCTGCTCTTCCATGATCACCCGCGAATACTGCGGGGCCGCCGTCGCCTTGATGTCGAACGGCGCCCGCTTGGACAGCTCGTACATCTTGTGGAAGATCTTCTCGTACTCCTCGGCGCTCGCCACGTCGCCCGGCTTGGCCCGGCCCGTGGGCACGAGGAAGAAGACCTCCCAGAACACGATCCCCAGCCGCTCCATGAGCGCCGCCAGGTTGTCGAAGTCGTCGATGTTGTGACGGGCGATGACCGTGTTCACCTGCGTCGAGAGCCCGATGCGCCGGCATTCCTCAAGGATGCGGATACCCCAGTCGAAGGAGCCGTCGACACGCCGGAAGGCGTCGTGGATCGCAGGGGTGGATCCGTCGAGACTCACGGCCAGGCGGGAGATCCCCGCGTCCTTGAACTGCCGGATCGCCTCCGGTGTCGCCAGCGGGGTAGTGGCCGGCGTCACCGCCATGCGCAGCCCGAGCTCGAAGCCGTACTGGATCAGCTCGAAGACGTCGGGACGCTTGAGGCAGTCGCCTCCGCTCAGCACGAATACGACATTGCCGAATTCGCGCACCTTGCGGAGCATCGCCTTCGCTTCGTCGGTGCTCAGCTCGTCCGGCCGGCGGTAGGGAACCGCTTCGGCACGACAATGGCGGCATGCGAGGTCGCATGCACGCGTCGTTTCCCAGATGACGACGAAGGGCGACTTCGCGAAGTCGAAGTCAGCGATCCCCGCACGTCCACGGTCCTTTCCTGGGTGCATCGAGCCAGCCTCTCCGATTGCGGGCGAAGTGTGCGGACCGGAGCCGCTCCACACGGGGGACACGATGCAAAACAGGGGTTCCCGGGGGTGTCGGGAAATGGTGGAAGTGGGCTTCCCGGAGCACTACAGGGATGTGGGGAAATGCCCGACAAAGGCTGCGGCCGGGCGTTTCCGGGCTGGGGATCTCCCCACCCGACGGCATCCGTTCGGTGGCAGGCGCGGTGAATCGGTGGCGGCCGGCGATCGGCCGTGAGGCCAGGCAGGTCCGTACCCCCTACCCCTACCCCCGCAGCCGCCTGATCTCCTCGAGCACCTCGATGTCGGCCGCGTCCTGCAGGCGTCCGGTGCGCTTCGAGCGGATCAGATCGTCGAGCGACGCGGTGGGGATCTCGACGCCCTCCACCTCGAACGCCGTCGCCGCATGGCTCGCTTCGGCGTACGGCACGGACCAGGCAATCGTCAGGATGTCCACGTTCGGCGAGTCGCCCACGATCGTGACGGGCCTCCCGGCGATCTCCTCCGCCAGCAGCCGGTTGGCGAACCCGAACCCAAGCTCCCCGAGCGCCGCCAGCACGCGCCGGGCATTCTGCACCGAGGGTTCGATCAGAATGTCGACGTCCCGGGTCGCCCGCGTGGTTCCCCAGAGCTGCATCGCGGCCGCACCGACGAGCACGTACTTGGCCCGCTGGCGGTTGAGGGCCGCACAGACCTCCGCCGTCCGCGTTTCGTAGCGCGGTTTCACCGCGCGTCCTCGCGGCGCTTGTAGTCGAGGTAGTCCTCGTAGCGCTCGAAGCCGATCAGGCGGGTGGTATGCCCGTACGCGGACGGCCGCCGCATCGGGCCCGCCCGCACTGTACGCTCGCCTTCCTTCACGCGCTCTTCCGGCGTGAGACGCAGATCCGCACGCAACTGGGCGAGCCGCTGCGCGCCGAGCCCCGCCGCGTAGGGTGCGGGCGCGCCCTCACGCACCGCCTCGCCCGACGGCGCCGCCTCGAGATAGCGCCGAACCGCCTCGGCGATGAACCCACTTCGGGAGCGGTTGCTCCGTTTCGCTTCGGCGTCCGCCTGCTCGACGAGTGCCGCGGGGATGGTGATGGAGATGCGGGAAATGCGCATGGTAATACCCGGTATGATCGCGTATTACCATGCTAGTTCCCTACGGAATCCCGAGCAAGGGCCCGGGAGCCGGCTCAGTTTCCGCCGCCTCCCTTTCCATTGTTGTGGAACGACTTGTCCGGGTACGGCGGCGGCGGGGGCACCGGCCGCGGATCGGCCTTGATCTCCTGGCGCAGCAGCTTGATCGCCGCCGCGAGCTGGGCATCCTGCCCCTCGAACGTCGCGTGCGGCAGGTTGTCCACCACGATGTCCGGATCCACCCCGTGCCCTTCGATGAGCCACTGCCGGTCGGGGGTGTACGTCCCCATCTCGGCGGCGCTCGCGAGCCCCCGGTCCACCTGCACGTTCTGCTGGCTCAGCCAGATCTCCCCGCCCCAGGTCCGGACGCCGATGATCTTGCCCAGCCCGAGCGCCCGGAATCCCGCCGCGAACGCCTCGCCGTCGGACGCGGTGTGCTGGTCGGTGAGCAGTACGATGTGCCCGCGGAAGGCGTACTGCATGTTCCACGTCGGATTGCCGACCCGCGACTTGAAGTAGAACCACGCCTTGCGGATCAGCTTCTCCAGGATCCAGCTGTCGATGTTCCCGCCGCGGTTGTGCCGGTCGTCGATGATCAGCCCCTGCCGCATGAACACGGGGTAGAAGTCGCGCTCCCACTGGTTGATGTCCGCCGCGCCCATGGCGCGGAGGTGGATGTAGCCGATCGAGTCGTGGGCGATGGAATCCACCGCCAGGCGGCGCGTGTATTCCCACTCCGAATACCGGAGATCGGCGTCCTGGCGCTGCGTGATCGGCTCGACCACGACCTCGCGCTCGGCGCCGTTTCCATTCGGTTTGATCGTGAGCAGCATCTGCCGTCCCGCCTCGTTGCGCAGCAGCGCGCCGATGTCGGGGGCAGAGAGGACGGGCACGTGGTTGATGGCGGTGATCACGTCTCCCTCGTGCACGTTCACGCCGTAGCGCGCCAGCGGCGACAGATCATCGGGCGAGTCGGGATCGTTCTCGTAGACGTGCGTGATGCGGTACCCACCGGCCGTTTCGTCGCGCGCGAACTCGGCGCCCAGCGCCGCCGGGTGGATCGAGTCGTCGGGAACGCGCATGTCGCCGCCGCGCACGAAGGTGTGCAGGGTGGACAGCTCGCCCATCATCTGCGAGAGCAGGTTGTTCAGCTCGGCGCGGTCGGTCACGCGGCTCACCAGCGGCTCGTAGCGCTTGCGGATGAGCGTCCAGTCCACGCCGTTCATGTGCGGGTTGTAGAAGTAGTCCCGCTCCAGCCGCCAGGCGTCCACGAACTCGTCGCGCCACTCGTCGCGCGGCACGATGTGGATCACCCAGTGGCTCAGGTTCACCTTGTATTTGCCGCTGTCGTTGGGCGCCCTGGCACCCGCGTCGTACACGAAGAACGCGTTGCCGCGGCGGACCATGACCTTGCGGCCGTCCATGGACAGCTCGTACTGCCGCACGCCGGTGGCGAATGGCGTCGGCCGCGCCGGCGCGTTGCCGATGGGATAGGTCATGAGGCTCGCGCCGCCACCGCCGCCGCGTCCCCCACGGCCGCCGGCCCCACCGCGCTCCAGGAAGTAGAGCCGCGTGCCGTCGGTGGACAGATCGCTGTAGTCACCGGGCGCGACCGGCAGCTGGATCAGCCGGTCCGCGAGGCCGTCGAAGTCGATCGAGACGCTCGCCGGCGCGCGAGGCGCCATCCGGCCGCCCCGGCCGCCGCGCATCCCCTCGCCGCGCGCCGGCGCGCTGTCTTCCGACGCCAGCGAGCGGACGGGATCGGCGATCTCGTTGGCCGGCGCGAAGGGCGAGGCTGCGCCGGGCTCGAGGGCCAGCGCGAACAGCTCGGTCTCGTGATTGAAGTAGGGCTCCGGCTGCCGCGCGCCCCAGGGCGAGCTCACCGCGCTCTGGAAGTGCCGGTCGGAGAGGAAGTACAGCCACTTGCCGTCCGTGCTCCACGCCGGGCTGTAGCTGCTGTACCGGTCGGAGGTGACGATCGCGTTCCTGCCGGTCGCGACGTCGTAGATCCGGATCTGGTCGAACTGATTGTCGGCCGCCGCGGTATAGGCGATCCACTTGCTGTCCGGCGACCAGACGTAGTCCATGATCTGGCTCGAGCTGTCCTCGGCGATCATCTTCTCGCGGCCGGTGGCCAGGTCGAGCAGCCAGAGCCGCTCGTTCTTGTCCGAGTGCGCGATGTACTTCCCGTCGGGCGAGGGCATGCCGTCCCAGCGCAGCTCGGTGGCGCCGGTGGTGAGCTGCTTCTGCTTGCCGCCGTCCATCGGCACGTTCCAGAACTCCACCTCGCCGCTCTTGTCCGAGAGCGTGAGCAGCGACTTGCCGTCGGGCATGAACCGGGCGACGCGGTAGCGCACGCCCTGGTCGTGCGTGACCTGCGCCAGCCGCCCGCCCTCGTCGCCCGTGGCGGCGACGAACACCTGGCCGCGCGCGTCGAGCACCAGCCGGTCGCCGGTGGGCGAGAGATGCGCCGAGGTGAGCAGCGCCATCGGATCGGTGTCCCACTCCTCGCGCGTCTGGTCGAAGTCGGAGAGGAGCCGGATGGGAATGAGCTGGTCGCTGGCCGTCGCGATGTCGTACACGTGGAGGTCGGCGCCGAGCTGGTAGACGATCTTGCCGTCGCCCAGCGACGCCGACTGGATGTCGTACACGGGGTGGTGCGTGAGCTGCTTGAGGTCGTGGCCGCTCTCGTCCATCGACCAGAGGTTCATGATCCCGTCGCGGTCGCTCAGGAAGTAGATGCGTCCCTTCCACGGCATCGGGTCCTTGCTGGTTCCCGTATAGTCTGCCGTCAGCGGCTGCGCTTCGGCGCCACCCTTGGCGAACCGCCAGATGCTCTCCGCGGTGCCGCCCTTGTACCGCTTGGTGAAGCTCGGCTGCGGCGGAAAGCGGGTGAAGAAGAAGGTGCCGTTGCCGTCGTACGCGCCGTGGGCCGCCTGGGCCAGCGGGAGCAGGCCGTGCGAATCGTCCGCCGGGTTCACCCACCCCACTTCGGCGTCGGGGAGCGTGGCGTAGGCGGTCGTCGAGTACAGGACCTTGCCGTCCGGCGTCCAGCCGACCACGGTGGCTACGCTCCCTTCATATGTAAGGCGCTTGGGCGGGCCGCCGTCGATCGGCATCACGTAGACCTCGGTCGGGCCTTCGTAATCGGCCGAGAAGGCGACCGTCTTGCCGTCGGGTGAGATCGCGGCGTTGGTCTCGTCGCCGAGTCCGGTGGTGAGCCGCGTGGCGGTACCGCCGGTCACCGGCACCTTCCAGAGATCGCCTTCGGCGGTGAACACCACCGTGTTGCCGTGGATCGTCGGGAAGCGGTAGTAGCCGAGCTCGGTGGTCTGCGCGGCGAGGGCGGCGGGGAGGAGGAGGGAGAGCGCGAGGAAGGCGGAGCGACGCATGATCGGGTCCGGGTTCAAGGGTTTGCCGGGCCAGATATAGGGCGGGGGAAGTCAGGTCGCCAGCAAAGACCCCGGTTGCCGGACCGGCCGCACCCGATTACTTTTAGACCGCCTGGTCTATACTACCGGTCTTCCAATGGTCCGCGACCGCTTCGACAACCTCGACCCCGACAAGCAGCAGCGCCTCTTCGAGGCCGCCGCCGACGAGTTCGCAGACCACGGGTTCGAGGGCGCCTCGCTCAACCGCATCATCGACCGCGCCGGGATGAGCAAGGGCTCGCTCTACTACTACTTCAACGACAAGAGCGACCTGTTCAGCACCGTCGTCGAGAAGGCCACGGCCAATCTCGTCCGGCTCGTCGGCGGGTTCACGCTCGAGGAGCTGACCGCCGAGTCCTTCTGGCCGCAGTTCGAGGGCGCGATCCGCCGCTCGGCCGATTACATGCAGCGCAACGAGTGGTTCGTGCGGCTCGGTCGCTCCTTCTACCGGCTGCGCGGCGGCCGCGGCCGCAAGGCCACCGAGCGTCTCTTCGACTGGATCGGCCACTGGACGGCCCGCGTGCTCGAGCGCGGACAGCAGCTCGGCGTCGTGCGCGCGGACCTCCCGCTGGACTACCTGGTGGACATGACGCTCGCCGTGGGCGAGATGGGCGACCGCTGGCTGTTCACGCGCTGGCACGAGATGTCGAAGCCGGAGCGCGAGCGGATGCTGGCCGCCGAGCTGGACGCGTTTCACCGCCTGCTGGAGCCCACTCCATGATCCCGTTTCGGCACGCGGCGCTCGGCGCCGCGCTCCTGTTCGCCCTTCCCCGCCCCGCGCATGCCCAGCGGGTGAACCCCGATTCGATCGTGGACCGCGTGGACCGCCTGCTCCGCGGCGCGTCGAGCGAGGGGCGGATGACCATGCAGATCACCACCCGGCAGTGGAAGCGCTCGCTGGACATGGACATCTGGTCGCTGGGGCACGACTACGCGCTGGTGCGGGTCACGGCGCCGGCGCGCGAGGCGGGGATGGTCACCCTCAAGGTGCACGACGAGGTCTGGAACTACCTGCCGCGCGTGGACCGCACGATCCGCATTCCGCCCTCGCTCATGGCCAGCTCGTGGATGGGATCGAACTTCACCAACGACGACCTGGTGAAGGAGAGCCGGCTGATCGAGGACTACGACATCGCGCTCGTGTTCTCCGGCGTGCGCGACGGCACGAAGGTGTGGGAGTTCCGGCTCACGCCCAAGCCGAACGCCGCGGTGGTGTGGGGGCACATCGAGATGCTGGTGCGCCAGGCCGACCTGATGCCGGTGTGGGAGCGCTACTACGACGACGCCGGCAAGCTGGCGCGCACGATCACCTTCTCCGACTATCGGAACATGGGCGGGCGCGTGGTGCCGGCCATCCTCACCGTGACGCCGGCCGACAAGCCCGACGAGCACACGGTGCTCACCTACCACGACCTGAAGTTCGACATCGGGCTCAAGCCCGATTTCTTCTCGCTGCAGAACCTGAAACGCCGGTGAGCACCGAGACACGCGGGATCTGGTGGCGGATTGCGTTCCGCAACCTCGGGCGCAATCGCAAGCGCACCGTGCTCGCCGCGGGCGCGCTGGCGTTCGGATTCGCGGCGGCGGTGATCGCCGTGGCGCTGTCCGACGGCATCACGGCCAATCTGGTCGAGAACGGCACGCGGTCGCTGGCCGGCATGATCCAGGTCCACGCCAGGGACTACCTCCCGGCGCGCCACACGTGGGCGACCATCGGCGGCGACAGCGGGGTGGATCTGGCGCGCGTGCTCGCCGCGGTGGATTCCGAACCCGGGGTCACCGCCGCCACGCCGCGCGTGTACGGCGGCGGGCTGATCAGCGCCGGCGACCACACGGTGGCCGGCATGCTGCTCGGCGTGGATCCGGCGCGGGAAGCGCGGGTGAGCGCGCTCCTGGGCTCCATCGTGAGCGGCCACGCTCCGCGCGCCGGCACGCATGACGTCGTGCTGGGCGACGAGACGGCGCGCCGCCTGCACGTCGCCGTCGGCGACACCATCGTGATCGTCGCGCCGGCGGCCGACGGATCGCTGGGCAACGATCTCTACGAGGTGAGCGGCATCTACCGCACCGGCCTCGCCGCGCTCGACGCCGGCATGGCCGTGATGCCGATCGACGCCCTGCAGACGCTGCTCGCGCTGGCCCCCGGCCGCGTGCACGAGATCGCCGTCGTGCTGCGCGATCCGTGGAGCGCGCCGGCGATCGCCGATTCGATCGCCGCCTCGCCCGCCCTCGCCCCGCTCGGCGTGTCGGTGGAGCCGTGGACGAAGTTCAACGCCGAGCTGGCGGCGTACGCCAACCTCGCCAAGGGCTACGACGGGTTCATCATCGGCATCGTGTTCCTGATGGCCATCTTCGGCGTCACGAACACGCTGCTCATGAGCACCTTCGAGCGGCGGCGCGAGTTCGCCGTCGAGCAGGCGCTGGGCGTGGACGCGCGCACGGTGGCGCGCACGATCGTCTACGAGGGACTCGTGCTGGGGGTCGTGTCGCTCGCCGCCGGGGCAATCGTCGCCGGCCCGATCCTCTACTGGTGGCACGCGCACCCCCTCGACCTGAGCCGCTTCGTGGGGAACATGACGATGTCCGGCGCGCTGTTCCGGCCGGTGTTCCGCGCCGACCCGTCGTGGAGCGCGCCGA
>JBJKPA010000436.1:0-9150 GCA_046706905.1 Gemmatimonadaceae bacterium | reverse complement strand
GGGCTCCTCCTCGCCGTGATCGCCGCCGGACGCGCGCTCGTTGCCGTGAACCGCGTGCCCGCGGTGAGCCTCCGCATCGCGTCGTACCTCGTGGCCAGCGTGTTCCTGCTCGGCATCGCGTACTGGTACCGCCGTCCCGGGGCCGAGCCCGCTCCCGAGACCGTCGAGGGAACGAATCGCGCCGGCACGTGACGGCGCCGGCCGCGGGACGAACCAATTCCTTACCACCGCCCCGCTGGCACTGGACCGGCGCCCCGGTGTATCCTGCGACGTTGCCGTTCCCACCTTTCCCTCCACCGGGGTGACCCTTCCCGTGCGTACTTCCCTCCGCTTCCTGATCGGATCCGCGGCCCTGGCCGCCCTGGCCGCGCCCCTCGCCGCTCAGCAGCAGTTCGACACCATCGGCGTGGGCGACACGTCCATCTTCGCGCCGCTCAACCTCTCGCCCGGCCCCAACGCCTTCCGCCTCGGCTCCGGCGCCCCCGGGCCGCTCTACTGGCAGAACCGCGCCGACTACGTGCTCAACGCCACGCTCGACACCACGACGCGCGTGCTCACCGGCACCGAACGGCTCACCTACACCAACAACTCGCCCTCCACGCTGCCCTACATCTGGGTGCAGGTCGAGCAGGACGCGTTCAAGAAGGGCTCGCTGAACTCGTTCGTGTACGGACCCAACACACGGTTCGGCGCCCGCGGCTTCCAGGGTGGCGACGTCATCGACAAGGTCGAGCAGGTGATGCCCGGCAAGAAGAGCGTGCCGCTCGTCACCCGCGTATCCACGACCGTGATGCGCATCAACCTCGCCCAGCCGCTCAAGCCCGGGCAGAAGGCCGTGCTCGACATCGGCTGGCACTTCGCCATTCCCCAGCACGGCGCCGACCGCATGGGCTACGACGGCTCGCTGTTCGAGTTCGGCCAGTGGTACCCGAGCGTCTGCGTCTACGACGACGTGAAGGGCTGGAACATCGAGCCCTACCTCGGGCAGGGCGAATTCTACCGCGAGTACGGCGACTTCAGCCTCTCGGTGACCGTGCCCGCCGGCTACATCGTGGCCGCCACCGGCACGCTGCAGAACCCGCGCGAGGTGCTCACGCCCACCGAGATCGCGCGGCTCGCCAAGGCCGCGAAGTCCGACACGACGATCCACATCGTGACGCACGCCGAGCTGGAGAGCGGCGCCGCGCGCCCGAAGAAGTCGGGCACGCAGGTCTGGCGGTTCGAGGCGAAGAACGTCCGCGACGTCGCCTGGGCCACCTCGCCCGAGTACCTCTGGGACGCGTCGAGCTGGCACGGCGTGCTCGCCCAGGCCTACTACCGGCCGTCGGCGGTCAACCCGTGGAGCGACGCCGCCGATCAGGCGCGCATGTCCATCCTCGAATACTCCACGCGCTGGTTCCCGTACCCCTACCCGCAGATCACCGTGGCCGAGGGGCCGATCAGCGGCATGGAGTACCCGATGCTCGCCATGGAGGCGCGCAGCCGCGACGTGTACGGGCTGTACAACGTCATCACGCACGAGATCGGGCACAACTGGTTCCCGATGATCGTCGGCTCCAACGAGCGCATGCACTTCTGGCAGGACGAGGGCTTCAACACCTTCATCAACACCTTCTCCGAAGCGCGCCGCTATCCGCAGAAGGGCGACGAGGCGGAGCGCGAGGCCGAGGAGCGGCAGCAGGTGGAGCAGGTCATGAAGGCCGGCTACGACACCCCGATCGACGTCGGGCCCGACCGCATCAACCCCTACCTGCTCGGCGTCAACCAGTACACCAAGACGAGCATGGCGCTGCACCTCTTGCGCAACGAGGTCCTGGGCGACAGCGCGTTCGACGACGGATTCCGCGAGTACATCCACCGCTGGGCGTACAAGCATCCCACGCCGGCCGACTTCTTCCGCACCATGGAAGACGCCAGCGGCCGGCGGCTCGACTGGTTCTGGCGCGAATTCTTCGAGACCAACGACCAGTTCGACCAGGCGATCGACACGGTGCTCACCAAGCAGGTCGGGGATACCGAGCACGTCGCGATCGCCTTCGGCAATCGGGCCAGGGGCGTGCTCC
The DNA here is from genome assembly GCA_046706905.1 of Gemmatimonadaceae bacterium. Taxonomy (GTDB): domain Bacteria; phylum Gemmatimonadota; class Gemmatimonadetes; order Gemmatimonadales; family Gemmatimonadaceae; genus JAGWRI01. The sequence goes on along the minus strand of JBJKPA010000436.1, from coordinate 7,087 downwards.
CGATCATCGCCCGGTTCACCTTCTCCGACAGCACCACGCAGGACATCGACTATCCCGCCGAGGCGTGGTACATGAACAGCGTGGAGTTCATCCGGCAGTACGCGTTCGCCGGCAAGAAGCTGGTCCGGATCGAGCTCGACCCCGATCACCGGTTGATCGACGTGAATCGGGCGAACAACACGTGGACGGCGCCCGCGACGCCCTGACGGGCGTCCGGGACGCCGCGGCCGGGGCCGGGGAACGGACCCCCGCCTGCGGCGTACCATACGCCGAGCCGGTGCGGCCCGCGTACCGGCCGCTCCGGCCCGGCGCTATCTTGATGGCAGTGTGGGACCACCCCCGTTTTCACAGGCTGTGGAGGCTTGGCATGCGACGAGTGACGACCCTCATCATCGGGCTGGCGGGCGCGGCGACGGTCGCCGCCTGCGGCAACGGCGGCGGCGGGGGCGGGGGCTCGCCGATCGACATCACGTCGGGCAACATCGCCTACTTCGTCGTGCGGGCGCGGGCGAACGCCGACACCGTGCAGGTCCTGCCGGGCGGCCAGGCGCAGCTCACCGGCGCGGCGTACGACGGCAACCTCAATCCGATCGCCCTCGTCGGTGACACGGCGTGGATTTCGCGCGATACGACCGTGGCCACGGTGGACGTCCACGGGCTGATCACGGCCGTCGCCGTCGGGAACACCTGGGTCATCGGCGCCTTCACGCCGAAAACCTCCTCGACGGCGTACCCGGACTCCGTCTACGTGCAGGTGTTCGGCACGAAATAGCCGGCTGCGCGGCTACTGATACTGGATGTAGAGCGGCGCGGGGAAGAGGCGGAGCACTTCGGCCGGCGTCATCAGCCGCTGCCCGCTCTTCGTGTCGTTGTGGTAGAAGAGCTTGAACCCCGTGAACTCGACCGGATCCCCGTACACGTATGCCCGGTACGAGTCCTCCTTGAGCGCGTGGGGGCCCCACCCGTCCATGTCGACCACGATCTGCACCCGGGGATCGAGCCGGATCCGCTGCGCGTTGGTCACCATGCGGCGCGTGAACCGGTGCACCACCAGCACCTTGGGCGGCAGGTCGTCGGCCCGCACCACGCTGTCGAGCAGCGCCACCGCGTAGTTCACGTCGCTCGCGTCGAGCGTGCCGATCTTCTTGCCCGGCTCCTCGTTGCCCTTCATCGCGAACTCGGGATCGAGCGCCAGGTGCACGTTGGGGCGCGCCAGGTACGGCAGCAGCCGCGGCAGCTCGGCGGCCACCGTGCTCCGCCCCACCTGGACGTCCAGGAACAGCAGCGCGTGCCGCTCGTTCGCCCACCCCAGCACGCGGTCGATCAGCGTGTCGGGCATCCGCAGCCGGTACATCCCGTCGCGCCCCGCCTCGCCCTGGGCCACGCTCACGATGAGTTGCAGCGCCGGCACCACGGGCGTCGCCGGGTCGGCCGCCTGCCACGCCGCCACTTCGGTGTCGAGCTTGGCCAGCATCTGCTGCGGCGGGAGCGCCCCCAGGATTCCCATGCGGGACGACAGCGGGTTGCCGTAGAAGGCGACGATCCGGTGGGTGGGAAGAATCGAGCCCGGGAGCGGCGCCGGCCCGGGCACGGGCCAGATCGGCTGCGCCACGATGGGGCGGGCCGGCGCCGGGGGGCGCGCCGCCGTCGTGCCGTGCGGCGCGGGGCGGGTGCGCTTGGGCGGGCCGGCCTTCTGGGCCGGGAGCGTGCGGGCGATGCACAACGACACCGACAGGGCCGCGGCCACGCGGGCCGCGGACCGGAGCCTACGACCCACGCGTGGACACCTCCGTGGACGACGGGGTGTACGCCCGCAGGGCGTCGTCGTAGCTGCGCGGCGCCTCGGCGTCGGGCGAGAACAGCACGCTGAACGCCGAGCCGCGGCCCGGCTCGCTCACCGCCGTCAGGCGGTAGCCCATCGCCTCGCACAGGGCCCGCGCGATGGCGAGCCCGAGCCCCGTGCCCTCGTGGCGACGGCGCGTGCCCGAGTCCACCTGCTCGAACGCGCCGAAGATCTTCTCGATGCGGTCGGGCGCGATGCCGATGCCGGTGTCCACCACGTCGAGCCGCAGCGCGCGGCCGGTGCCCGATTCCGTGATGATGCCCACCCGGAAGCTGCCCGAGTCGGTGAACTTCACCGCGTTGTCCACCAGGTTGGTCAGCACGCGGCGCAGCTTGCCCTCGTCGGTCTGCATCGGCTCGAGCGACGGGGGGAGCGACACGCGCGGCACCACCGCCGTGCCCACCGATCGGCTCTCCATCTCCTTGAGCACGGCCAGCACCACGCGGTCCAGCGCCACCGCCGACAGCTCGACGTCCATCTTCCCCGCCTCGACCCGCGACAGGTCCAGCACGTCGTTGATCACGCGGAGCAGGTGCAGCCCGTTGCTGCTCACCCGCTGGACGTACGTCAGGTCCTGCGGCAGCAGGTTGCCGGCGTGGTTCTTCTGCAGCTCGTTGGCGAAGCCGATCACCGCGTTGAGCGGCGTGAGCAGCTCGTGGCTCATCGTGGCCAGGAACACGCTCTTCGCGCGGTTGGCCTCCTCGGCCTGCACCACGGCCTGCTCGAGCTGCTGCGTGCGCTCCTTGACCTTGGCCTCGAGCAGCTCGTTCTGCGACCGCAGCGACTCGTGCAGCATCCGCGTGACGAGCAGGTTGTGGATGCGCAGCAGGACTTCCGTCGCCTCGAACGGCTTGGTGAGGAAGTCCTTGGCGCCGAGTTTGAGCGCGCGCTGGCGCGCCGTCTGGCTGGCGTCGCCGGTCACGACGAGGATCGGCAGGAATTCGTCGGGCGCCGTCTGCTCGACCAGCCCCTCCAGCACCGTGAACCCGCTCATCGTCGGCATCCGGAGATCGAGCACGACGAGGTCGGGGTTCAGCGCCCGGGCCAGCGGCAGCACGTCACGGGCATCGGAGAGGGTGTGCACCCGCGAATAGCCCGCCCGGCCCAGGATCAGTCTGAGCAGGGTCAGATTCGTCTGCTCGTCGTCGACGAGGAGCAGACAGGCGTCCTTGAGCTGGTCGGGTGAGACGGGTGGTTGCGGCATCGCAGCGTGGGTCCACAGGGATAATCGACTTCCCGGCGGGGTTTCTCAAGGGCGCCGTCGCCCGTCTCGCCCCCCGGCCTCAGAACCCGGTCCGCACCTGCAGGAACAGATTCCGGGGCGGCAGCGGATAATAGTAGGAAATACTGCCATCGGTATAACCGCTGCTGTACCGAAGGACGTCGCCCACGTTGTTGACGAACAGCGTCACCTCCAGGTGACCTTTCGGGTCCCCCCAGGCCAATTGCGCGTCGGTAATGTACGCCGGGGGCAGCACGAACCGGGGGTCCCCCGTGTTGGCGAGGAACGACCGCGCCGTGTAGCGCCCCTCCAGCGACACCCGGAGCCCGCCGCCCACGTCGTAGGTCAGCCGCTGGTTGGTCAGCAGCTCCGGCGTGAGCAGCGGGGGCACGTCGTGATAGGTCACGCCGGCCGCCTGGTCGGTGTACTCGGCGATCCGGTTGTGGCTCCACGCCCCGTTGACGGACGCCGTGAATCGCGCCGTGGGCCGCCACGTCAGGCTCGCCTCCACGCCGCGCCGGTAGCTCGACGGCACGTTCTCGCGCAGCGGGAGCCCCAGATAGCTGAGCTGCCCGATGGCGGCGATCTCGTTGTGGAACTCCATGTCGTACAGGTCCGCCTCGACCGACACCGGGCCGCTCGCATGGCGCACCCCGACCTCGAGATCGTGCACCGTTTCGGGCCGCACCCGGTTGAAGCTGCCCACGAACGCCACGTTCGAGGTATCCAGATTGTCGAATCCCGCCAGGATGTCGTTGCGGGCCGGCTCGCGCCCGTTCACCCCGTACGACGCGTAGAGGGCGGTGGCCGGCGTGAGGTGTAGCGTCACCCCGGCCTTGGGATTGAAGAACGCCCAGCTGATGCTCCCCCCCGGGATGTCGGCGTTCCGGTCGGGCACGTAGCGCCACCAGGCGTACCGGCCCTGGACGTCGCCGAACAGCGTGAGCCGCCCCACGTCGTAGCTCGCCTTCACGTACGCGCTCGCCTCGCGCTTGATCCCGCGGTTCGAGTACACCCGGTTGGTGAGGTCGGGGAACGTGTAGTCGTAGTGGTCGCGGTGGTAGTTCGCCGCGTACACCCCGGCGTCCAGGTGCAGCCGGTCGCCCTGGTAGCGATACGTGCTCATCAGCCCGTTCCACCAGAAGTCCAGGTGGTACCGGTCGGTCTCGCCGTAGATCACGTCGTAGTAGCCGGTCGCGTCGATGCCGTACAGCGTGGTCGACAGCGACGAGCGGCTGTCGATCAGATGCGTATAGTCCACCGACGCCAGCGATTCCTGGAAGTCGTCCCGCTCGTTGGGCGAGAGCGGGTTGTACCGCCGGTCGCGGGCCAGCGTCGTGTCGGCGGCCGCGTAGTACGCCAGGTCGCTGTGCTCGCGCCCCGCGATGGCCGTCACCTTCACGATGTCCCGGTCGCCGAAGTAGCCGCCGCTCAGGAACAGCGAATGCGACTGGTCGCCGGCATGCTCGCGATAGCTGTCCGTAGTCTGGTCGCTGCCCCGCACGAAGAACGCCAGCCGGTTCGACATCAGCCCGGTCGCGTAGTCGGCCGAGCCGCGGACCGTGTTCCAGGCCCCCGTGCCCAGTTGGACGTGCCCCCCGCGGGGCGTGCCGGTGAGCGAGATCGATTCGAAGTTGATCGAGCCGCCGTACGAGGCTGTGCCGTTGGTGCTCGTGCCCACGCCGCGCTGGATCTGCACCGACTGGACGTCCCCCATCATCCCCGGCAGATCGGCGAAATAGAACACCTCGTCCTCGGGGTCGTTGAGCGGGATCCCGTCGAACGTCAGGTTGATGCGTGTCTGGTCGATCCCCCGCAGGAAGATGTAGCTGTAGCCCGAGTAGCCCCCCTGCTCGGCGTACGACGTGAACGACGGCGTGTTGGCGAGCAGCAGCGGGGGCTCCTGCCCGAACGACCGGTCCGCGATCTGCGTGCGCGTCACCAGGTCGGCCGAGATCGGCGGCGCCGTTCCCCCGCGCACCGCCGAGATCGTGACCTGTTCGAGCGACTGCACGACCGGCACCAGCGCCACCTCCAGCGGCGCCCCCCCGGTGGCCTCACGGTCCAGGGGGGTGTACCCGGCCCGGGTGAACCGGAGGCGCGCCGGGGGCGTGACGTCGAGCACGAACCGGCCGGCCGAGTCGGTCGTGGCCGTCCGGTGGGTGGCCAGGGCCTCGACGAGAACCCCGGGCAGGGGGGCATGGGTATGGGCGTCGCGGACCGTGCCGGTGACGCCGCCGGCGGCCAGGGCCGCGGCCAGGAGCAGGGTGCCGATCATCGCTCGGCCCTCCCCCGGGAAAGGCGACGCGTCTGGAGGCGCGCCCGTTGGCGCGCCACGAGGGGCGGGAAGATGTGCATGGCTGACTCCCTACGCCGGTATGAGCCGGATCAGGTTCGACGGGTGTGTTCTCAGCGCGTGCGCGGACGTGCGCACGGGCACCCCGGTCATTCGGTAAACTAACGGTTTGTACCGGCCGGCGGCATCAGGCTGGCGCGGAATCTGCGCCGAGCGCATGTTGCCGGGGGCGCCGCCGCCCTTGGGGCGGTCGCCCCCATGACCTCATCCAAGGACCTGTCGTGCCGGAAACCCCAACCGGAGCGCGCTGGGAACGTCTGCTCTCGGCACGCGATGCGAGCCTGATCGATGCCGGCGCGGCGGGTGAACGCACCGTGGCGCAGGCTCGCCTGGTGCTCATGGCCGTCCTCGCCACGATCCCCATCCGGTCCATGATCGACCGCCCGGGCCTCCCGGAGAACTGGGTGAGCGTCATCGTGGTCGCGGTCAGCGTGGCGGTCGCGATCGGCGTGCTGTGGGCGCTGGGGCAGGGGTTCTACCGTCCCTGGATCGGCGTGGCGACCAGCGTCTACGACGTGACGGGCGTCAGCGCGATCCTCGCGTCGTTCGTGGCCATCGACCGCCCGCAGATCGCGGTCAACAGCCACGTCATCTTCGAGATCTATCTGCTCGCCCTCACCGCGACCTGCCTGCGCTACGACCGGCGCACGCCGCTGATCGCCGGCGCCGTCGCGGTGGTCGAATACGCGGCGATCGTGCTCTTCGTGCACACCCACTACGACCTCACCTCGGCGCGCTACCGCGGGTTCGGCGCCTTCTCGACGGGCGACCAGATCGGCCGGCTGATCATCCTCGTCGTGGCCGCGGCGCTGTCCTGGGCCATCCTCCGCCGCGCCGAGCGGCTGCGGCAGCTCTCGACGCACGATCCGCTCACCGGCCTGCTCAACCGGAACGTGCTCGAGGAGCGCGTCCGCGAAGAGGTGATCCGCGCGCGGCGCCACAGCCGCTCCCTGGCCGTGGCGATGGTCGATCTCGACATGTTCAAGCGGTTCAACGACGCCTACGGGCACGCGGCGGGCGATCTGGTGCTCCGGGCGTTCTCGCGCACGCTGCGCGAGGCGGTGCGCCGCACCGACATCGTGGCCCGGTTCGGCGGCGAGGAGTTCGTGGTCGTGCTCCCCGAAACGCCGGCCCTGGACGCCGGCGCCAAGCTGGATCAGATCCGGCGCGCCATGGAGGCGCTGCAGATCCAGGCGCCGGGCAGCCCCGGCGCGCGGGTCACGCTCAGCGCCGGCGTCGTGTCGTTCGATCCCGAGCGCGACCACGGCCTCAAGATTCTCGAGCGGGCCGACGATCTCCTCATGGCCGCCAAACGCGCCGGCCGGAATTGCGTGATGAGTGAATTCGGCATCGTGCCCGCCGGCGCGCTCGAGAACGGGCAGTACACGCTCGGTCCGTCGCGCGTTGACGCGCGCTCACGCCCGTCCTAGACTTCCCGCAGCGTCGGCCACCCCGTCCCGTGCCCCGGACCGGCGTCCCCTCGACGGAGAAGCTGGATGGCGAAGGAAGAAGCGATACAACTCGAAGGTCAGGTCACCGAGGTGTTGCCCAACGCCACCTTCCGCGTGCTGCTGAGCAACGGCCACACCGTGCTCGCCACGCTCGGCGGCAACATGCGGCGGTTCCGCATCCGTGTGCTCGCCGGTGACCGCGTGACCATCGAGGT
>JBJKPA010000435.1:0-10174 GCA_046706905.1 Gemmatimonadaceae bacterium | reverse complement strand
GGATGGTGGCCATGAAGCCGAGCGCCAACCCGATCCCGCCGGCGATCGCGAGCCCCCGCCGGCGCGTCGCCGCGCGCGAACGCCTCGGCGGCGGCGGTGCGCGTGAAGCCCACGCCCCAGAGCCGATGCATGAGCCGCCCGCTGAACGGCTCGTGCACGAACACCACGGCGTGGTGCGCCCCCGCGGCGCGGGCGGCCGCGGCGAGATCCACCTTGAACGTGTTCCGCGCGTCGTGCACCTGTCCCACGAGGCCGAGCGCGCCGTACGGCCCCATCGGCACGAACCAGGCGACGGCGAGGCAGGCGAGCACGGCGAGGGGAGCGCCGGCCTTCCAGAAGGCGCCCCAGCGCTCGGCCATCAGGAAGGGCGCGCGCGCGACGAGAATGACCACCGCCGCGACGGCCGTGTAGAGGAAGCGCGGGCCGAGGAATTCGCCGTCGTGCCAGTAGAACATGTAGGCCAGGAGCTGCGCGGCGAGGAGGCCCAGGAGCACCCGGTCCCAGCGGCTCGCGCGGCGCATCGAGACGAGTCCCGCGACCACGACGACGAGCGCCGGAATGGGCCAGCCGAGCAGATAGCTGTTCATCTCGCTCATGTACTTGGCGGCGAGCACCAGCGCGCGGATCGGCGTGTGGGCCACGCCCAGCGGATCCACGTGGAAGCCGAGTCCGATGGCGCTCCCCCACATCACCTCATATCCGAAATGGAATATCCCGCCGGCCGTCGCCCAGTTGGCGTAGAGCACCGGCGCGACCCCCACGGCGCCGAGCGCCGCCTGGACCGCCAGGTCGCGCCACCGCCACCGGTCGCGGCGGATGACCGAGAGCTGGAAGAGCCCGACGACCGCCGACACCACGACGGCATCGAGCGGCCGGATGGTGGCCATGAAGCCGAGCGCCAACCCGATCCCGCCGGCGATCGCGAGCCCCCGCCGGCGCGTCGCCGCGCGCTCCCACTCGGCGAGCCCGGCCAGGGCGAGCATGGCGAGGAAGAGCACCGGCACGTGATTCATGTAGCTGCCGGACATGAGGAGCGGCACGGGCGCGAGCGCGAACAGCGCCGCGGCGGCGCGTCCCTGCGTCTCCCCATAGGCGCGGCGCACGACGTGGTACACGAGCGCGGCCGTGCCGCCGCCGAGCAGCGGGTCGAGCAGCCACGGGGCGTGGATCAGGTAGCCGAGCGCGAGCACCAGCGGGCCGCCGATCGGGAACTGCGAGTACCACCGGCCGGTGTCGATCACGTTGTCCACGGCGAAGAACTCGGCGTTCGGATCGGCGGGTAGCGAGAGCCGGCCGTGGAGGAGGATCCGCGCGTGCCAGAGCTGGGCGATCTCGTCGGCGGTCGTGGGCGCGAACCGGTACGCGTACCAGGCCAGCGCGACGCTGATCGCGGTGAAGGCGGCGCCGACGATCACCGCGAAGGCGAGCGGCGACGGCCGCCGCAGCCAGGCGGCGAGACGCCCCGGGATCGCGCGCACCCACGGCAGCGGCAGCGAGGCGACGAGCAGCACCGGCGCCACGGTGAGGAGCGAGGCCGTCACCCAGTACAGCATGTTGCCGATCGTCGTGCCGCCCGGCACGAGCAGCGGCAACGGGAAGATGCCGAGCACGACCAGCAGCACGACGGCGACGACGGCGACCGTCGGGATCTCCACGCGCGACGAGCGGCGCGGTTCGCTCATGATCCGTTCCCCTTGCGCTCGGCGACGTAGACGTCGCCGTCGCGCTCGTGAATGGCGGGCGCGATGGGCCCGAACAGCGTGGTGTCCACCATGCCCTGGCCGATGGCCTGCTGGATGGTCTGGCCGTAGCGCGGCGCGAGCACGATGATCTCGCGGCGCGTTTCGGCCGTCGGCGTGGACAGAACCGACGTGTCGGCGCCGGCCCGGAGCAGGTAGTACTGGAGGGGACCGTTGGTGGGGATCGGCGCGATGATCCGGTCGCCCGGCTGCAGGACGTGCGTCAGGACCCGGACCAGCGGCTCGGCGGCCGCGAACGCTCCGGTGTCGGGGTCGCGCGCGACGGCGTTGGTGGCGAATCCCCACACCACGCCGAACACGGCGAGTCCGCCCGCGACGAGCGGAAGGAGCGGACGCAGCCGCACGGCCCGCCGCGCGTCGAGGAGGATCTCGATCCCGTTGCCCACGGCGAGCGCGACGAGGGGCAGCATCCAGAGCCAGATCCGCTCGAACGGCATGCGATGCATTCCGAGGAGGAGGAGCGCGCTCCACACGTACGCCGCGAGCAGCGGGGACACCGACGCCCGGGCGACGCGGCGGCGGCGCACGATGCCCAGCACGGCGAGCAGCGCGAAGGGCAGCGCCGCGAACCCGCGGTAGGGCTCCGCCCACCCGTTCAGGACCGGGCTGAGGTTCACGAAGAAGGTGCGGAAGAAGTGCGGCCAGAGCGACGCCGTGACGAACCGATTTCCGGTCAGCACCCGGATACCATTGGCCCACACGATTGGCAGGTAGGCGAGCACGGTGAGCGACGCCGCGCCAAGCAGCGCCGCCAGCAGCTCGCCCAGCGGCCGCCGCGCGTCCGTTCCGCGCTCGACGAGGACGGTGAGCACGAACCAGGCGGCGGCGCCTCCGAGCGGATACAGCATGATCGGAATCGATGCGAGCCCGCCCGCCGCCAGCAGCGCGAACGCGATCCACCGCCGGGGCGTCCCGCCCGACGCGCGGATGCGCTCGGCCACGAGGAGCAGGCCCAGGTACGCGGCGATGACGAACGAGTAGCCGCGCGCGTTGGCGGAGAAGAGCACGAGGGGCGTCGCGGCGGCGATGAGCGCCGCGCCGACCAGCGCGGCCACCGGCGAGTAGAGCGCGCGGCCCACGGCATAGGTGAGCGGCACGATCGCCACGCCGACGACGAACGCGGGCACGCGCATCACCCAGGGCGCGTTTCCGGCGAGCAGGACGCCGAGCTTCGCGATGGCCGTATAGAGCAGGTGGTTGTTCGGAAACGGGTATCGGCTGATCGCGGTGGCCCACGGCCGGCTGATGAAGAAGATGTACGTGATCGACTCGTCGTAGCGCATCGGCTGGCCCATCGCCGCGACGCGGGCCACGACGGCGGCGAGCAGGATGACGACGAGGGCGACGCGGGTGGCGTCGGGCTCGGCATTCCACCAGGCGCGGAGGCGGTCGATCATATCGCGGGATACCGCTCCACACCCGCGGCGCTCACCCGGTGGGAGATGAGGGGGAGCGGCGGCTCGGCGCTCTCGGAAATGATGATGGCCTCGTCGAGACAGGCGCGGCCGTCGGCGATGCCGTGCGCGTCGCGGGCGTAGATCGAGGCCAGTGGCTCCCCACCGTCCACCCAGTCGCCCGGCTTGGCGGTGATCACGAAGCCGACGGTGGGATCCACGGCGTCGGTCGTTTTCGTGCGGCCGCCGCCCAGGCGCGTGATGCCGTAGCCGATGGGGCGCGGCCGTACCGAGGCCACGAAGCCGCGGCGGGGCGCGGCGTAGAACTCGCACTCGGCCGCCTGCGGGAGCAGCGACGGATCGTCCACGACGGCGGGATTCCCGCCCTGCGCTTCGACGATGCGCTGGAACTGCGCGGCGGCGCGGCCGTCGGCGATCGCGGCCTCCAGGCGGCGGCGCGCGTCTCCCGCGTCGGCGGCCACGCCGGCCAGGAGCAGCATCTCGGCGCCGAGCGCGTAGGTGACCGCCATGAGGTCGGGCGGTCCCTCGCCGCGCAGCGCCTGGATCGCCTCCTCGGTCTCGAGCGCGTTGCCGCAGGCGCGGCCCAGCGGGCGGTCCATGGCCGTGAGCAGCGCGACCACGGGGCACCCGTGGTCGGCGCCCAGCGAGACCATCGTCCGCGCCAGCTCGAGGTGCGCCTCGGCGTCGGCGAGGAAGGCGCCGGAGCCGGTCTTCACGTCGAGCACGAGGCCGGTGAGCCCCTCGGCGAGCTTCTTGCTCATGATGCTGGCGGCGATGAGGGGAATGGCCTCGACGGTCGCCGTGGCGTCGCGCAGCGCGTACATCTTCTTGTCGGCGGGCGCGATCTCGTCGGTCTGGCCGATGAGGGTGCAGCCGATCCTTTCCAGCTCGGCCGTGGCCTCGTCGAGCGAGAGGCGGGTGCGGAATCCGGGGATCGCCTCGAGCTTGTCGAGGGTGCCGCCGGTGTGGCCGAGGCCGCGGCCGGACATCATGGGCACGGCGACGCCGAGCGCTGAGACGAGCGGAGCGAGGACGAGCGAGACCTTGTCGCCCACGCCGCCGGTGGAGTGCTTGTCCACGCGGGGGCGCCCGAGGTGGGCGAGATCGAGGCGCCGGCCGCTGTCGAGCATGGCCTGCGTGAGGGCGGCGGTCTCCTGGCGATCGAGGCCGCGCAAGAAGCAGGCCATGAGGAAGGCCGCCATCTGGTAGTCGGTGACCTCGCCGGCCGTATAGGCGCGGATGAACGCCCGCCATTCCTCCGGTGTCAGGCGTTTGCCGTCTCGTTTGAGCGCGATCGTGAACCGTGGGTCCATTGACCGGTGTGTCGGGTATTCCTAACGTTGACCAGAGAGTGGCGCGATGGCGTCACGCATTTGAAGGCGCACCCGTTCAGGAGTGTACCGCATGAAGGTCCTCGCAGCCGCGCTGGCCGCCCTGATGTGCGTGGGCCGGACCGCCGCCGCGCAGACGGCAGCCGACGAGATCGCGCGCGGCGACAGCGCGTACGCGGCGCTCAACGCCACGGCGGCGCTGGCCGACTATCAGGCGGCAATCAAGCTCGATTCGACGAATGCCGAAGCCCTCTGGAAGGCGGCGCGTGAAGCCGTGGACCTGGGGGAGGCCGCGGGATTCGAGAATCAGAATCACGCGCGCGACAGTCTGTACAAGCTGGCTGAACAATACGCCACGCGCGCCGTCCAGGCGAATCCCAACGAGGCGGTGACGCACTTCACGCTGGCCAAGGCGCTGGGGCGGACGGCGCTGTCCAAGGGCGGCAAGGAGAAGGTGTCCTACGCCAAGCAGGTGCGCGCCGAGGCGCTGGAGGCCCTCAAACTCGACTCGCTGGACGACGGCGCGTGGGACGTGATGGGCATGTGGAACGCCGAGATCATGCGCCTCAACGGGTTCATGCGGTTCTTCGCCGAGAAGCTGCTCGGCGGACAGGTGTTCGGGCAGGCGAACTGGAACAGCGCCCAACGTGATCTGGAACACGCCGTCGCCCTCCAGCCCGAGCGCATCGTACACCATCTCGACCTGGCCGGCGTGTACCGCGACCGGGGCGACAAGGCCAAGGCGCGGGAGGAGTACCAGAAGGTGCTGGACCTCCCGGCCACGGAATACAACGACAAGTACTACAAGCGGGAGGCCAAGCAGGCCCTCGCGAAACTGCAGTAGGACAACGACACGATGACGGCAGACTACGAGGCGCCGGACGGCGCCGTCCCGGCGGCCACCGACGAGGGAGCGGCATTCGAGATCGAGCGCCTGCGGAGCCGGATGGCCGAGCTCCAGCGCGAGCGCGACCACCTGATCGCGGTGGTGGACATCCTGCAGGAGATCTCCTCGTCGCTGCATTTCGTGGACATCCTGCAGACGATCGCCCGCAAGCTGGGCGAGGCGTTCGGCCTCGACCGCTGCGCGATCTTCCTGTCCGGCAACAAGGACGAGGTGCGCCTCGTGGCGAGCTACGAGGATCCGACCATCCGCAACCTGGTGGTGGACCTCAAGCGGTATCCCGAGCTGCAGCGGGCGTTCGAGTCGGGCGAGACGGTGTTCATCCCCGACGCGTCGTCCGATCCGATGCTGCGCGCGATCAAGCCGACGCTCGACACGCGCAACGTGCGGTCCATCATCGTGGTGCCGATCCAGTGGCAGGGGTCGGTGATCGGGGCGATCTTCCTGCGCACCGAGCGCGACGCGCAGCCGTTCAGCGACGCCGACGTGCACTTCTGCCAGGTGGTGGCGTCGCTCACCGCCAAGGCGCTGCGCAACGCGCACCGGTTCGAGGCGGCGCTGCGCACGCAGAAGAGCGCGTCGGAGTCGCACCGCAAGGCGGAGCTGCGGCGCGTCGCCCTGCTCGCCTTCGTCCGCCGGCTGCTCGAGCGGAACGCCGCCGCCGAGGCCGCGGCGTTCGCCGAGACCGGCATGTCGCGGGCGTCCGACGAGGAGCTGGACCGCCTCGTGGCGGTGGCGATGCAGGTGCTGGACGAGGAAGCCAAGGGGTGAGTGCTCCCCCGGCGAGTGCCGCGGCGCGCGCCGCGGTCCTCCGCCAACAGCTAGAACCGGCCGGTTTCGAATTCTTCGTTCTGGATCAGCCGTCGCTCTCCGACCGGGAGTACGACCGGCTGTTCCGCGAGCTGCAGGCCCTCGAGGCGGAGTTCCCCGAGCTGCGCACCCCCGATTCGCCCACCCAGCGGCTCGGGGCCGAGGTCCGGTCGGCGTTCCGCAAGCATTCCCACCTCGTGGCGATGATCTCGCTGGGCAACGCGTTCACCGAAGGGGAGCTGGCGGCGTGGGAGGAGCGGCTGGCCCGCATGGTGAGCGACGACGCGCGGCGCAGCGGCTACGTGTGCGAGCTGAAGATCGACGGCGCGGCGGTGTCGCTCACCTACCGGGATGGCGTGCTGGAGACCGGCGCCACGCGCGGCAACGGCGCGGTGGGCGAGGACGTGACGGCGAACCTGCGCACGATCCGCGACATCCCGCTGCGGCTGCGCGGCCGCGACCACCCGGCGCTGATCGAGGTGCGCGGCGAGGTGTACATGCCGTTCAGCGGCTTCGAGCGGATGAACGAGGAGCGCGTGCGCGCCGGCGAGCCGGTGTTCGGGAACCCGCGCAAGTCGGCGGCCGGCGCGCTGCGCCAGCTCGATCCCACGGTCACCGCGCAGCGGCCGCTGCGCTTCTTCGGCTACTCGGCGGCGCACCCCGACGCCGCGCCGCTGCCGGCGGCCACGCACTGGGAGCTGCTCGACCGCCTGGAGTCGTGGGGCTTTCCCGTGGCGCCGCGCCGCGCGCGCTGCGCGACGATCGCCGAGGTCCACGAGTGGGCGCGGCACGTCGAGCACCAGGTGCGCGCCGAGCTGGACTTCGCGATCGACGGCGGCGTGGTGAAGGTGGACTCGCTCGCCCTGCAGGAGGAGCTGGGGGTGATCGGCGGGCGCGAGCCGCGGTGGGCCATCGCGCGGAAGTTCGCCCCCGACATCGCCGAGACGCGCCTCGTGCGCATCGGCGTGAACGTGGGGCGCACGGGGTCGCTCAACCCGTACGCCGAGCTGGACGCGGTGGAGATCGGCGGCACCACGGTGCGCATGGCCACGCTGCACAACTTCGACCTGATCCGCGACAAGGACCTGCGGGTGGGCGACGTCGTGCAGGTGAAGCGGGCCGGCGACGTGATCCCGCAGGTGATCGGGCCGATCCCCGACAAGCGCGACGCCGACGATCCGCCGACGCCGTACGAGGCACCCAGGGTGTGCCCGGTGTGCGGCACACCGGTCGAGCGCGACGAGGAGGAGGTGGCGATCTACTGCCCCAACGTCGGCTGCCCCGGCCGGCGGCTGGAGGCGCTGGTCCACTTCGCGTCGCGCGGCGCGATGGACGTCCGCGGGCTGTCCTACGCGCGCCTCGAGCAGCTCGTGAACGCCGGCCTGATCGCCGACGCCGCCGATCTGTACACGCTGCGCGGGCGGGCCGCGGAGCTGGTGGCGCTGGAGCGGCTGGCCGAGAAGAGCGTCGAGGCGCTGCTCGACGCGATCGACGCGTCCCGGGCGCAGCCGCTGTCGCGACTGCTGTTCGCGCTGGGGATCCGCCACGTCGGATCGGGGGCCGCGGAGCTGCTGGCCCGGCACTTCGGCACGCTGGACGCGCTGCGGACGGCGGCCCTGGGCGACGAGGGCGCCAAGCAGATCGTGGCCGTGCGGGGGATCGGGCAGACGATCGCCGACGCGGTCGTGGCCTATTTCCGCGACCCGGCGGCCGAGGCCTTGTTGGCGAAGCTCGCGGACGCCAATGTGAACTTCACCGAGCCCAACGCGGCGGCCGCCGGGAGTGCCCTGGCGGGGCTGACGTTCGTCATCACAGGAACGCTGCCCTCGCTGTCGCGGAACCAGACCCGCGAGCTGATCGAGGCCAACGGGGGCCGGGTGACCGACAGCGTGTCGAAGAAGACCTCGGCGCTGGTGGCCGGCGAGGAAGCGGGAAGCAAGCTCGAGAAGGCCCGCGCCCTGGGCGTGGAGATCATAGACGAAGCCGAATTGTTGCGGCGCGTCGCACCGTGACAGGAGAAGACCGATGACGGATTCCATGCGGCTGGCGGGAAGCGGAATGCTCGCGCTCACGCGCGACACGCTGGCGACGTTGCGCGCGGCGCTGTTCCGCGATCTGGGCGGCGATGCCGCCGGCTATCTCCAGGAAGCGGGGTACGCCGGCGGGGCGGCGCTGTTCGAGGCGTTCACCGCCTGGGCCGCGGAGCACGGCTACGGCGCACCCGAGGCGATGGCGGCGAGCGACTTCCCGCGCTACGCGACGGAATTCTTCGGCGACCTCGGCTGGGGCTCGCTGGCCCTCGGCTCGCTGGGCGACGCCGTGGCGACGCTCGATTCCGCCGACTGGGGCGAGGCCGATCCCAATTCGGGGATGGAGTTTCCCGGGTGCCACATCACCACCGGGATCTTCGCCGACTTCTTCGGGCGCCTGGCGGGCACCCCGATGGCCGTGATGGAAGTCGAGTGCCGCTCCATGGGCGCCGATCGCTGCCGCTTCCTGCTCGGCAGCACGGAGTCGCTGCACCAGGTCTACGACGAGATGAGCCGCGGCGCGACGTACGAGGACGCCGTGGCGTCGGGCGGGTAGCCGCGGGCCCCGGGGCGCCCGGGCCGGCGGCCGGGGGTTTACCCCGGCGCGTCCACCGTGCTGTTTTCACGGTATGACCGATCTCGCCGCTCCGCCACGGCAGGTCTTCGCCGAACTCCGGGCCCGCGAATTCTCGCGCCTCGACCGGGAGCGGCACGCGTACCTGGACTACACGGGAAGCGGCCTCTATCCCGAGAGCCTGCTCGACCGGCACCAGGCCCTGCTGCGCGGGCATCTCTACGGAAACCCGCACTCGAAGCACCAGCCGTCGGCCACCAGCACGGCGATCCTCGAGGAGGCGCGCGCCGCGGTGCTCGGCTTCCTCGACGCCGATCCCGCCGAATACGCCGTCGTATTCACCACCAATGCGAGCGGCGCGATCAAGCTGGTGGGGGAGAGCTACCCGTTCGCGCCCGGCGGGGCGTACGTGTTGGCGGCGGACAACCACAACTCGGTGAACGGCGTGCGCGAGTTCGCGCGCCGGGCCGGCGCCACGGTCACCTACCTGCCGCTCGACGGCGAGCTGCGCCTGGCCGGCGTCGAGCCGCCGCTGCGCGACGTCGCGCGCGCGTCGGGCCAGCGGCCGCGGCGGTTCGCCTTCCCGGCCCAGTCCAACTTCTCCGGCGTGCGCCATCCGTTCGACCTCGTCGCCGCCGCGAAAGCGCTGGGCTACGACGTGCTGCTCGACGTGGCGGCGTACGTGCCGACGTCGCGGCTCAGCCTGCGGCGGGTGCCGGCCGACTTCGTGACCGTGTCGTTCTACAAGGTGTTCGGCTACCCGACGGGCGTCGGCGCGCTGGTGGCGCGCCATGCGGCGCTGGGCAAGCTCGTGCGCCCCTGGTTCGCGGGCGGCACGGTGGATTTCGTATCCGTGCAGAACGGGCTGCATCAGCTCCGGCCGGGGCCGGAGCGGTTCGAGGACGGGACGCCGGACTTCCTGTCGCTGGCGGCGGTGGCGCCGGGGATCGCGTTCATGGCCCAGCTGGGGATGGACCGGCTGTCCGGCCACGTCCACGCGTTGACGGGCGAGCTGCTCGACGCGCTGGGGGCGGCGCGGCACCGCAACGGGAATCCGCTGGTGCGGATCTACGGGCCGCGCACGACGGAACGGCGCGGCGGAACGGTGGCGTTCAACGTGGTGGACGCCGCGGGCCGCCCGGTGCCCTACGGCGCGGTCGAGGATCGGGCGCGCGAGGCCGGCGTCTCGGTGCGGGGCGGCTGCTTCTGCAACCCCGGCGCGGGGGAGCGGGCGCTGGAACTGGACGCCGACGAGGCGCGACGCTGCTTCGGGGAGACCGCCGAGGGGTTCACGCTCGAGCGGTTCGGCGCGTGCATGGGCGCCGACACGGCGGTCGGCGCCGTGCGGGC
>JBJKPA010000434.1:0-6227 GCA_046706905.1 Gemmatimonadaceae bacterium | reverse complement strand
TGGTGACCGTGGGCGCGGTGCAGGCGGGCACGGCCCCCAACGTGATCCCCGACCGGGCGCTGCTGCGGGGCACCGTGCGCGCGGTCGAGGCGCGCTCGCGCGAGCTGCTGCTCGACGAGCTTCGCCGGCTGGCCGAATCGGTGGCCGCCGCGCACCGGCTGAGCGCGCGCGTTGAGTTGGAGATGGGAACGCCCCCGCTGGTGAACTCGGCCCGCGCGGCGGCGTGGGCGCGCGAGGCCGCGGTCTCGCTGCTCGGCGAGGCGGGCGTGGTGCCGCTGGGATTCCTCAACATGGGCGGCGAGGACTTCGCGTACTATCTGGAGCGCATGGACGGCTGTTTTCTGCGCATCGGAGCGCGCGAGCCCGGCGGGGAGCCCACGGCGGCGCATTCGTCGCGATTCGCGGCCGCGGAAGAGGCCATCTTCGTGGGGGCCGCGGTGTTGGCCGAATCCGCACGCCGGGCCGGGGCCGCCATGGAACGGACCCCCGACCGGGGGTAATATTCGGGGGTTCATGAGACCCGCCGCAATCCTTCCCATCGTGTCAGCTTCCTCCACGAGACCACTCATGCGTGCCTTCCCCCGGGCGCGATCGCTTGCCCTCATCGCCGCCGCCGCGCTCGCCGCGTGCGGTGGCTCCACCAGCCCCGACAAGGTCGGCCCGCCGGCGTCGCTCAGCATGGCGTCGGGCAACGGGCAGTCGGCGCAGGTGGCCACCGTGCTGCCGAATGCGCTCGTCGTGACGGTCACCGACGCCAACGCCCGCCCCGTGGTGGGCGTGCCGGTGACCTGGAGCGTGGTGTCGGGCAACGGGGCCGTGAGCCCCGCGTCCACGCTCACCGACGTGAACGGCAGCGCCCAGACCGCGTTCACCGTGGGCACGACGGCCGGCAACAACCAGGTCTCGGCGTCGGTGCTCGGCATCTCGGCCCCCGTGACGTTCTCGATCAACGGCACGCCGGGCCCGCTGGCCAAGCTCACCATGACGACGCACGCGCTCGCGCTGTGCTCGGGGGGGCAGCAGGGACAGCTCTCCGCGACGCCCACCGATGCGTACGGCAACCCGGTGACCGCGACGGTGAGCTGGACGTCGCGCAACCCGTCCGTGGTCACCGTCAATGCCGCCGGGAGCGTGCAGCTCCTCAGTTCGTCGACCGGCGTCTGGGTCGTGGCGACCTCGGGCTCGGCGTCGCCCGACAGCGCGCTCGTGTCGGCGGCGCAGCCGCTGACCCTCGCCGCGGGCGCCGTGAACGAAACGCTCCCCGGCGGCTCGTTCTGCGTGCAGTCCACGCAGGCGGGGAGCGAGTTCGCGCTCATCGCGTACAACGGGTCGACGCTCGTCGGCACGTCCACCGGCGTGCAGGTGCTGGGAAGCGGCGTGGCGGCGATCGGCTCGGGCGCCAACGTCGCGCCGGCCGCGGTGGCGCCGCCGCCGGCGGTGAAGATCAATACGGCGTTCGAGCTGGGGCTGCGCGAGAAGGAGCAGCGCGACACGCCGCCGTACGTGCTGGCGGCGCAGGCGTACGCGCGGCAGCTCCGGCGGCAGCAGGCGGCGGGGATCTCGGCCCAGTCCGTCCGCCAGACGGCGGGCGGCGTCGTGCGCCAGATCTCCGACGCGGTGCAGGTCGGGAACCTCGTGCAGCTCAACACGAACGCCAACGACTACTGCACCAATCCCACGATGGCCACCGGCCGGGTGGCGGCGATCAGCCAGTCGGCGACCGTCGTGGCCGACACGTCCAACCCCGCCGGCGGGTTCACCGACGCCGAGTACGCGAGCTTCGGCGCCGCGATGGACACGCTGGTGAATCCGGTGGACACCACCGCCTTCGGCGCGCCCTATCCGCTGGGCGGCAACAAGCGCACCGTGATCTTCTTCACCAAGGCGGTCAACCAGCTCACCACCGATCCCAGCCAGGGCGTGGTGCTGGGCTTCTATTACGAGCGCGATCTGCTGCCCGTGGCGAGCTGCGCGGGGAGCAACTACGCCAACATGTTCTACGTCCTGGTGCCCGACCCGAACGGCACGATCAACGGCGGCAACGGCATCACGAAGAGCAAGACGGCGGTCACGCAGTACGCGATCAGCACGATCGGCCACGAGTACCAGCACCTGATCAACGCCTCGCGGCGGATGTACGTGCTGAACCTCGCGCCGTCGCTGGTGAACGAGGTGACCTGGCTCAACGAGGGGCTGAGCCACACGGCGGAGGACCTGATCTTCTATCGGGCCGCGGGCCTCGCGCCGCGGGAGAACATCGGTGTGGCCCAGCTCGCCGATCCCCAGATCAACTCCGCGTTCAACGAGTTCGAGGAGGGCGACGCCGCGCGGTTCCAGACCTATCTCTCCTCGCCCGAGGCGCACGCCCCGGTGGGGGTGAGCGGCGACGACAACCTGTACCTCCGCGGCGCCGTCCAGAACTTCCTCCGCTACCTCGTCGACCGCCTTCAGACCAGCGACGGCAACTTCTGGTACCGGCTGGTGAACGACAGCACGATCGGGCTGGCCAACCTGCAGCAGGTGATCGGCGCCGATCCCGAGCCGTACTTCCGCGACTGGGCCACGTCGGTGTACACCAGCGACTACGTCAACGGGGTGGACCCGCGGTTCACCGAACCGAGCTGGAACTGGCGGCAGGTGCTGCCGACGAAGTTCACGTCCGGCTTCGACCTGCTCACGCACCCGCTGACCAGCAGCATCCCGGTCACGGCGTCGCTCACGGCGCGCGGGGTGTCGTTCTTCCCGTTCGCCGTTCCGGTGGGCCAGCAGGCCCTGATCTCGGCCACGGCCATCGGGGGGGGCGCGCTGCCCGGCACGGTCCAGCTCACGCTCGTGCGGACCAAGTAGCGCGGCGGCCTCCGATCGGCGAGTTTTCCATGTTCCTGCTTCACTTCCTCTGCCGAAATCCATGAGACGCTTGCTGCTGCTCAGTATCGCGCTGGTCACCACGGGTTGCATCGGGGACATCGCCGGCATCGGGCCGCCGAGCGACCCGGCCACGGAGACCTTCGCGTCGTCGCTGAACGTGAACATCGCGACGATGACGAAGACCCCCGACGGCCTGTACTATCGCGACATCATCAACGGGACGGGACCCGAGCTGGCCAAGGACACCACGGTCCAGGTGACCTACTCCGGCTACCTCGCCGACGGGACGCTGTTCGACTCCGGGGCCGGGGTGTCGGTCCTCACGAGCACCCTCGTCAAGGGATTCCGCGAGGGGCTGATGGGGATGCGCGTGGGTGGACGGCGGCAGTTGGTGATCCCCTCGGCGCTGGCCTACGGCCCGGTGGGCAATCCCCCCAGCATCCCGCGGCAGGCGACCCTCGTGTTCGTCGTGGACCTGCTGGCCATCCAGTAAGAACGCGGGCGCCGCGGAACCGCGGCGCCCGCCCCGGGCGGGTCTCCGTCCACGGTCTTGACCGCGCCTGCGCCGCCCCCCACCTTCGCGGCGCGTTGCGGTCGTCCCACCTGAACATTCCCCCCGTGCTCCCAGGAGGGCGCATGTCTCGTCGCATCCCGGCGGTCGTGGCCGCCTTGCTCGTGCTCCCCACGCTCGCCGCCGCCCAGCGCGGCGGGTTCGGCGGCGGGGGGGCCACCCCCGAGAACTCGGCCGTGTTCTCGGCCACCGCCCCGACCTTCCCCACCAACGATCCGATCATCCGGCGCATCTGGACGCTGGGCATGGACAGCTCGCACACCGAGCAGCTCTCCCAGGTGCTGTTCGACTCGCTCGGCCCGCGCCTGATGGGGTCGCCCGACCTCAAGCGGGCGCAGGACTGGCTGGTGCGCACGTATCAGTCGTTCGGGATCAGCGCCAAGGAGGAGCAGTTCGGCACCTGGCGGGGCTGGATCCGCGGCCCTTCGCACATCGACCTCGTCGCGCCGAGGGTGCGCTCGCTCGAGGGGACGATGGTGGGCTACAGCCCGGGCACCGGCGGCAAGGACGTCGTGTACGAGACCATCGTGCTGCCCGCGTTCCCGGACAGCGACGCGTTCGTGAAGTGGCTGCCGCAGGCGAAGGGGAAGCTCGTGCTGGTGAACGCGCCGCCGGCCACCTGCCGCCCCACCGACGACTGGGCGGCCAACGCGGCCCCCGAGGTCGCCGCGCAGATGGACAGCGAACGGCAGGC
Source organism: Gemmatimonadaceae bacterium (assembly GCA_046706905.1). Taxonomy (GTDB): domain Bacteria; phylum Gemmatimonadota; class Gemmatimonadetes; order Gemmatimonadales; family Gemmatimonadaceae; genus JAGWRI01. Next base: position 2,094 of record JBJKPA010000434.1, on the reverse strand, counting down.
GCTGGCCCGGTCGTGGGGCGGGCGCAACGTGCGCGGCACCGGCTACAGCCTGGCGCTGGGCGGCGGCGAGCTGGGCGTGCGGCTGGAGCAGGGCGGGGCCGGCGGGATCATCACCTCGCGCCCCAAGAACGGCTGGGGCACGCGCGAGATTTTCGAGACCTATAATACGAAGACGCCCGCGATCACCCTGTCGTGCGAGGACTACGGGCTGGTCTTCCGGCTCACCGAGCACGAGCAGCATCCGAAGCTGCGCCTCAACCTCGACGGCAAGCTGCTGGGCGAGCAGCCGGTGTTCAACGTCGTGGCGACGATTCCCGGTACCGTGCATCCCGACGAGTACGTCGTGCTCAGCTCGCACTTCGACTCGTGGGACGGCTCGTCGGGCGCCACCGACAACGGCACGGGCACGATGACGATGCTCGAGGCGATGCGCATCCTGCACGAGGTGCTCCCGCACCCCGACCGCACGATCATCGCCGGCCACTGGGCGGGCGAGGAGGAGGGAGAGGTGGGGTCCAAGGCGTTCACCGAGGACCACCCCGAGGTGATGAAGGGCCTCCAGATGCTGTTCAACCAGGACAACGGCACCGGGCGCATCGTGCGGCTCAACGCCGGCGGCCTCCCCGACGCCGCGGCGCACCTCGACCGCTGGATGCACACCGTGCCCGTGGAGTTCCTGCTCCAGACCGGCTACGACGGCAGCCCGGGGCGTCCGGCCGGCGGCGGCAGCGACGATTTCTCGTTCAGCTGCGCCGGCGCGCCGATCACCGGACTGGGCGCGTTGTCGTGGGACTACGGCAACTACACCTGGCACACCGACCGCGACACGTACGACAAGATCGTGTTCGCCGATCTGCACGCCAACGCGACGCTGACCGCGATGCTGGTCTATCTCGCGGCGCAGGATCCGACGCAGATCACGCGGCAGCGGATCGACCTGGTGGCGCAGGCGCGCCAGGACTCGCTGCTCACCGCCGCGCGCGGGGGCGGCGCCGGTCGCGGCTTCGGCTTCGGACGCGGACGAGGGCGCGGACGGAGTACGGTGTGGCCGACGTGCGAGAAGGCGCCCAGGAGCACCAACCCGCGACTGAAGTAACGGTAGGACGGTAGGACAGTAGGATGGTAGGACGGATGACTGCGTGACGCAGTTACCAACGACCGTCCTACCGTCCTACCGTCTTACAAATAGATTGTCCGCGTGGACCGCCCACTTCACGTTCCGAGTCCGGAGTTCGTCGCCCGTACGAACCTCGTTCGCTTCATCGCGTTCGTCCGCGAGGAAGGCGCCCCGGTCCGCGACTATGCGTCGTTATACCGCTGGTCGGTGCTGCACCGCGAGCAGTTCTGGTCCGCCGTCTGGCGCTTCTGCGGCGTAATCGCCGACGACATCCCCGGGCACGGTCCCTGGTACACCGTGCTCGTCGGGCGCGAGCGCGTGGCCCCTCCCACCCCGGACCTCGGTCCCACCTGGTTCCTCGGCGCGCGGCTCAACTTCGCCGAGAACCTCCTCCGCTACGACGACGAACGGCCGGCGATCGTGGCCTGGGGCGAGACCGGGCGCACCGGGACGCTCACCTACCGCGAGCTGCGTGAGGCGGTGGCCCGCGCCGCCGCCGCGCTCCGCGCCGACGGCGTCAGGGCCGGCGACCGTGTGGCGGCGTTCATGCCCAACGTGCCCGAGACCGTCATCCTGATGCTCGCCGCGGCGAGCATCGGCGCGATCTGGTCGAGCTGCTCGCCCGACTTCGGCGTCAACGGCGTGCTCGACCGGTTCGGGCAGATCGAGCCCAGGGTGCTGCTCGCCGCCGCGGGCTACCGCTATTCGGGAAAACGCGTCGACACGATGCCCCGCCTGCGCGAGATCGCCGCGCGCATTCCCGCCATCGAGCGCGTGGTCGTGGTGCCCGATGCCGACGGCGTCCCCGACCTGGCCGGCCTCCCCCGGGGGATCGGCTGGCGCGAGTACCTCCGGGCCGACGCGCCGGCGCCGCGCCTCGAGTTCGCGCGGCTGCCGTTCGATCACCCGCTCTACATCATGTATTCCTCGGGCACCACGGGGCTGCCCAAGTGCATGGTGCACGGCGCCGGCGGCAC
>JBJKPA010000433.1:0-43159 GCA_046706905.1 Gemmatimonadaceae bacterium | reverse complement strand
CCCTGCCGCAGGTCGGCCTCGGCGTTGCTCGTCACCGCGCACGAGTTGAACACCGCGGCGTCGGCGCCGGCGGGCGTATCCTGCACGGCGTGGCCGGCGGCGAGGAGCCGCGCGCGCAGCGCTTCGCTGTCGGCGTGGTTGGCGCGGCAGCCGAAGGTGCGCAGGTAGACCTTCACGCCGCGGCGTCCGGCGCCGGCGGGTGCAGGGGGAGCGCGACGTGGAAGGCGCTTCCCTGCCCGGCCCCGGCGCTCTGCACCCAGATGCGTCCGCCGTGGGCGGTGACGACGAGTTTGCAGAAGGCGAGGCCGAGGCCCGAGCCGCGCAGCCGCGGCGCGTTGGGCGTGTGCACCTGCTCGAACTTGCGGAAGATGATCTCCTGGTACTCGGGCGGGATGCCGGGGCCGTTGTCGGCCACGGTGAACAGGATCCCGCCGCGCTCGCGGCGCGCGCTGAGCTGGATCGTCACGGCCTGCGTCGAGTGGGTGATGGCGTTCTGCACCAGGTTGCCGAAGACGCGGCGGAGGAGCGCCTTGTCGGCCTCGAACACGGGCGCGTCGTCGGCCACGTCGACGGTGGCGGTGGAGCCGGCCTGCTGGAGCCGGGTGGACCACTCGTGGACGATCTCGTTGAGCATGGCGGCCGGAGCGATGGGCTCCGGCTTGAGCATGATCGACGTTTCCTCGATGCGCCGGATCTCGAGCAGGTCCTCGATCAGGCCGAGCAGGTCCTCGGCCTTGCCCTCGGTTTCGAGGAGGGCGCGCCGCTGCTGGTCGGTGAGCGGGCCGAAGTCCTCGTCGAGCAGCATCTCGAGCGTGGCGAGCACGGTGGTGAGCGGCGACTTGAGGTCGTGCACGATCATCTTCATCAGGTCGTCGCGCAGCTTCTCCAGCTCGCGGAGCTTGCGTGTGCTGTCCTCGAGCGCGTCCATGGCGGCCTTGTAGCGCAGCAGGCTGCGCACGCGGGCGCCGAGCACGAGGCGGTTGTGGGGCTTGGTGAGGAAGTCGTCGCCGCCGGCCTCGATGGCCTTCACCCGGTCGGTGGTGTCGCTGAGCGCGGTGACGAAGATGACGGGGGTGCGGGCGGTGCGCGGGTCGCGCCGGATGCGGCGGCAGACCTCGAAGCCGGTGTCGCGCTCGTCGCAGCCGAGGTCGCCCGCGGGCATGGCGACGTCGAGGATGCAGAGGTCGGGGCGGTGCTCGAAGGCGGCGGCGAGCGCCGTGGGGCCGTCGGTGGCGGCGAGGGCACGGAAGCCGAGCACGTGGAGCTGGTCGAACAACAGCTCGACGTTGGCCTCCACGTCGTCGGCGACGAGGATGAGTGGAGCGTCGGCGGGGCGCGCGTCGGCTTCCACGGCCGCGTCTCAGGGACGGATGGTGAGCCCGGCGTTCATGGTCCAGGCGGATTCGGCGATGCCGATGCCGGCGCTACGCGCCGAGCGGACCATGGCGAAGTCGAACGTCGCGCGCCCCCCCGCCATGTTGAGCCCGAAGCCGGCGGAGGCGGACCGCTCGCTCACCTGGTGGCCCTGGGCGGGGAACGGGAGGTCCCGCCAGCGCGCGCCGGCGCGGAGGAGCACGGGCAGCGTGCCGAGGCGGGGCCCGTTGAATTCGACGCCCGCCGAGGTGTCCCACGCATTGATCGCCGCGCCGCTGGCCGAGTCCATGGATCCGAGCCGCGACCAGCTCTCGTACGCCGTGCGGAAGGCGATGGCCGTGCCCGTGAAGCCGGTGTAGACGAGCCCGAGATCGAACCGGTCGGGCACGTTGGCCTTGGCGAGCAGCGTGTCGCCGGTGGTCTGCTCGAAGGGGCCGCCCCGCATGTAGGAGACCGCGATGCCGCCCACCGAGGGATCGTCCATGACGATGCCGGCGGAGATCGCGTTGCCGGCGTACGTGCTGGTGTACGGTTCCACCGTGTTCCCGTAGCGCACGGTATCGGCGAAGGTGCGGCGCGTGGTCAGGACGTCGCGGCCGTTGATGGCGTGGAGCGCGATCCCGAGCTTGAGCCACGCCAAGGGCATATAGGCCGCGGTGAACGCGAAGTCGTTTACCGAGCCGTCGCTCTGCGTGGTCGAATTGAACGCCACGGTGTCGGTGCCCAGGATCTGCGTCTGCGGCGTGGTGGTCTGCCAGCTGCGGTCGAGCAGCGTGGACGAGGAGACGCCGAAGATGAGCCGGTCGCTGACGGGCAGCGCGCCGATGAAGATCGGGAAGCGCTGCGTGCTCGAGCTGGCGGTCTTGCTCCCGTCGGTGACGCGGCGGAACTCGGGCGCCATCTGCATGGTGAGCGCGGCGGTACCGAACTCGAGCAGGGCGGCGGGATTCACGGCGGACGTGGGGTCGAACTCGCCGAGCGCGCCCCCGGTGCCCATCGAGCGGGCGCTGAGCTGACCCGGCGGGTACCCCAGGCCCTGGACGCTGAGCGTGCCCTGGGCGCGCGCGGCATGCGCGGTGCCCAGGAGGGCGGCGAGGGCCAGAGCCGCGGCGCGGCGCGCGGTCATTGCGTGATCCCCGAGAGGACGTTCGGCGTGTACACGATCCGGATCCTCGGCCGCAGCGACGGCGGACCCGACGACGGCGTGAAGAGGAATTCGGCGCCCGACGAGCCCTCGAGCTGCGAGAGCAGGGCGAGCGCCCGCGGGTCGGTGGCCGAGAGGTTGGTGTGCCAGGCGCGCACGAGCTGGACCATCTCGAACTGCCGCTCGCCGCTGTCGGCGGGCGTGAACCGCTCGAGGGTGTCGAGGCCCACGGCGCCGGCGCCGGCGAGCAGCCGGAGGGCGCGGGACAGATCGGTCACGGCGCTCGTCGCGAGGAGCGCCTGGGGCCACACGGTGACGGAGTCGTTCGCGTCGGGCGAGATGGGATTCGGCACCTGGTTGAGCAGCAGCGTCGCCCGCACGACGGTGGACGAGTCCACGATCTTCGACGGGAGATTGAACCGCAGGTATACGCGCTGGCCGGGCAGCCCGCCCACGCGGAGCAGCGACTGCGAGGCCTGCGGCGTGCCCCGCACGACGAGCAGGAAGTCGGACAGGTCGTTGATCAGCGGGCTGCCGGCGGGCGTCTTGCTGAGCGGCAGCACGTTGGTGAAGGTGACGCCGGTGGTGTCGCCGTGCGCGGCGGGCTTGAACACGATGGCGGCGGGCGCGAGCGACTCCACGGTGCCGACGCGGATCTGCGCGTTGCTCGATCCGGTGACCTGCACGCCGATGCGGAGGCGCTTGTTGGCCTGGATGTAGGCGAGCAACGAGTCGTCGGAGATCGGCACCTTGAGCGTGTCGGTGCCCAGCGAATCGGGATCGAAGGTCTTGGAGCCGAGCAGCCGGTCGGGACTGAACAGCGGGGCGAGCAGGGCGACGGACGTGTCGGTGGCCGTGCTGTCCTGGTTGCCGGTGTCCACGTCGTAGAGGCTGATCGTGATCGGGGCGCCGGGGAGCGACAGCGAGGTGTCGCGGCGCATCGCGAAGTACGCGCTGTCCACGCCCTTGATGGTCGAGTCGACGAGCGCGGTGCTGCGCAGGAAGGTCGTGGGCAGCGAATCGAAGCGGAAGATGCCGCGCGTGTCGATCGTGTCCCCGCGGGTGGAGATCAGGAGGTAGTCCTCCTGGCCGATGGCGGGAAACCCGGAGACGGTCGTGTCGGTGATGACGGCGTCGATCGTGGTGTCGCGGAGCGTGACCGCCTGGCCGGGACAGAGCGAGGGACACGCCGCGTCCGATTCCAGGTTGTCGCTGCACGCGCCGGCCACGGCGATCGCCATCGCCGCGAGGAGGAGCGAGACCCGAGAGCTACGGGGCAGGTTCACGAACACCATCCACGGGGGCTAATGACGACTGTGATCGAGAGAGTGAGGCGTGAACGCGTGCGGGACGAGGTCCCGCAACGTCCACCGGGCTTCGCCCCCGCCGCGCGTCACGCTCAGCACCACGAGGTCGGGCGCGAACTCCACCAGCGCCTGCCGGCAGATGCCGCAGGGCGGCGTGGGCTCCTGCGCTTCGGTGGCGATGGCGATGGCGAGGAACTCACGGTGCCCCGCCGTGACGGCGGCGCCCAGCGCCACGCGCTCGGCGCACACCCCGGCCGGATACGACGCGTTCTCCACGTTGCAGCCGGTGGCGATCGAGCCGTCGGCGGCGAGGAGCGCGGCGCCGACGCGGAACCCGGAGTACGGCGCGTACGCCCGCTCCATCGCCCGCGCCGCCTCGTCGCGCAGCGCGCCGAGGGTGCGCGTGACCAGCACTTCGGGAGCGGGGGCCGCGGCGCGTGCCGTCATGCGGCCACCAGCTCGGCCAGGAACGAGGTGCCCCGGCCGCGGAACGCGAGCCCGAACCACTCGGCCACCGTGGCCCCGAGATCGGAGAACGTGCTCCGCCGCCCCAGGTCGCGCGGCCGGACGCGCGGCCCGGCCACCAGCAGCGGCACGCACTCGCGCGCGTGGTCGGTGGATGCCGTCGTCGGATCGTTGCCGTGGTCTGCGGTGATGAAGAGCAGGTCGTCCTCGCGGAGGGCGGACAATAGGCCGGGAAGCGCGGCGTCGAACTGGCGCAGCGCCCCATAGAACCCCGGAACGTCGTTCCGGTGCCCGAATTGCTGGTCGAAATCTAGCAGATTGGCGAACAGGAACCCACCGCTCCCACCGTCGAGCCACGACGCGATCGCCACCAGTCCCTCGGCGTTGTCGGCGAAGTGGCGCGACGTGATGTTCCGCCCCGCGAACAGGTCGTCCACCTTGCCCACCCCGGTGCGCGGGACGCCGGCCGCCGCGAGGGCGTCGAGCAGCGTTTCGCCCGGGGGCGCGATGGAGAAGTCCCGCCGATTCTGCGTGCGCGTGTAGGCGCCCGGCGTCCCGACGAACGGCCGGGCGATCACGCGCGACACGTCGTGCGGCGGCACCAGCATCTCGCGCGCCGCGCGGCAGCCCGCGTACAGCTCGTCCAGCGGGATCGTCGCCTCGTGGGCGGCCACCTGAAAGACGGAATCGGCCGAGGTGTAAAGAATCCATTTGCCGGTGCGCTGATGCTCCTCGCCGTAGCGGGCGATGATGTCGGTGCCGCTCCCCACGACGTTCCCGATCACCCCCCGCCCCGTGCGCCGCGCGAACGCGTCCACGACGTCGGCCGGGAACCCGTGCGGGTAGGTGGGGAACGGCCGCACGAGATGCACGCCGGCGAACTCCCAGTGCCCGGTCGTGCTGTCCTTGCCCGCCGACCGGGGTTCCATGAGCCCCCAGGCCCCGGTGGCCGGCGCCACGCGTTGGACACCGGCCAGCGGCGCGATGTTGCCCAGCCCGGCCGCCTGGAGGTGGGGGAGGTCGAAGCCGTGCGGGACGGCCCGCGACAGGTTGCCGAGGGTGTCGCTGCCCACGTCGCCGTAGGCGGCGGCGTCGGGCGCGGCGCCGATGCCGACGCCGTCCATCACGACGATCGCGGCGCGCTTGCTCATTTCGGTTCCCCGTAGATGCGCGGCAGCCGGCTGTGCAGCTCGGTGAGCAGCTCGTACGGCGAGAGGTGGCCGGCACGCGCGACGTCCTGCACGGTGAGCCGGTCGTCGCCGTCGCGGCCGAAGAGCGTCACGACGTCGCCCACGGCGCAGGGCACGTCGGTGACCTCGAGCATCGTCATGTCCATGGTGATCGTGCCGGCCACGGGCACGCGCCGCCCGTGGAGCAGCGCCCACCCCCGGTTGCCCAGGGCGCGGCGGTAGCCGTCGGCGTAGCCCAGCGGCAGCGTGGCGATGCGGCGCGGCCAGTCCTCGGGATGCGAGCCGGGGGCCGGCCACGTGGCGCCGTAGCTCACCGAGTCGCCGTCCTGGGTGGCGCGCAGCTCGACGATGCGCGCCCGCACCGAGACGACGGGCTCGGGATCGAGTCCCCCGGCGGTGCCCACGCCGTAGAGGAAGACGCCGGGGCGCACGAGGTCCCACTGGGACGGGCCGCCGGCGTGCTCGATGGCGGCCGACGACTCCGCGTGGAGCAGCGCGGGGCGCGCCGGCAGCCGGGCCAGCGCGTCGCGGAAGCGCTGCGTCTGGACGGCGACGGAGGCGCGGTCCTTGAGCACGGAGTGGTAGTGGGTGAACGCGCCCTCGGGCGGATACTGGGCGACGAGGTCCCGGATGCGCCCGACCTCGCGCCAGGGCACGCCGGCGCGGTTCATCCCGGTGTCGATGGAGAGGTGCCAGGGCGCGCCGCTGGGTCCCCACGCGGCGATCGCCTCGCGGTCGCCGAGGGCGGGCCGGAGCCCCGCGGCCTGGGCGGCGTCGAAGGTCTCGGGGAGGATGGGCGTGAGCACGAGAATGGGGCGCGCGATGCCGGCGGCGCGCAACTCCTCGCCCTCCTCGATGGTGCCGACGCCGTAGCCCCACGGGTCGGTGGCCTCGAGGGCGCGCGCGACGCCCACCGCCCCCATCCCGTAGGCATCGGCCTTGATCGTGGGGAGGAGGGGGACGCGCGCGGCGGCGGCGATTCGTTCGGCGTTTCGCTTCAGCGCGCCGAGGTCGATCTCGACCCAGGCACGCGTCATGGCCCGTATCATTGAGCTATCATTCGCAGGGCGGGTAGTATATCGGACGCGCGGAGGGGAGGCAAGTGAAACGGCCACTTGAAGATACGCTCGAACTGATGAAGGATCTGCGGAAGCGCTGCGAGTGGGACGCGGCGCAGACGCACGACTCGCTGCGCCCCTATCTGATCGAGGAGGCGCACGAGGTGGACGACGCGATCCGATCGGGGGACGACCGGCAGCTGCGCGAGGAGCTGGGCGACCTGCTGCTGCAGGTGCTGTTCCACTCGGTGCTGGCCGAGGAGCGGGACGCGTTCACCTTCCAGGACGTGGCCGACGGGTTCATCGCGAAGATGAAGGCCCGGCACCCGCACCTGTACGGCGACGGGACGCGGGAGCCGTGGGAGCGACAGAAGGCGAAGAAGCGGGAGAGCATCGTGGATGGGCTGCCGCCGTCGCTGCCGAGCCTGCACCGGGCCTACCGCCTGCAGGACCGGGCGGCGGGAGTGGGGTTCGACTGGCCAGACGCGGCGGGGCCGATGGGCAAGGTGGAGGAGGAGCTGGAGGAGGTGCGGGAGGAGCTGGCCCGGATGCCGGCGCGGCCGGAGCACGGACCGCTATATGACAACGCACATAAGCGGCTGGAGGCCGAGCTGGGGGACCTGCTGTTCGCGGCGGTGAATCTGTGCCGGAAGGCGGGGGTGCACCCGGCGCTGGCGCTGGACCGGGCCAACGACAAGTTCGCCCGGCGGTTCCGGGGGATCGAGGAGAAGGCCAAGTCGCGCGGCGTGGAGGTGCCCACGGCCGGGCTCGAGGCGCTGGACGCGATATGGGACGAGGTGAAGGCCGAGGAGAGCTAGCGCCGCGGCCGATCGGGATCGGCCAGCACGGTGAACTGGCGGGCGGCGTGGGCCGAGCCCAGGGAAACGTCCAGCGTGTACGGGCCGGCGGCGGCCTCGCCCAACGCGCCGGTGGCCCCCTCGGCCTGCAGGTCCCAGGTCACGGTGTTGACGCCCGGTGTGAGCGCCGCCCGCCAGCGGCGGACCGCCCGGCCCGCGGAGTCGCGCACGGTGAGCGAGGCCGTGCCGGCGGCGAAGCTCTCCACCTGCATGCGGGCGACGTTCCGTCCCCGCCGCTCGCCGGGCAGGGTCTCCCAGCCGAACCAGTCCGCCGTCGCGTCGCGGATCGGGTAGACGTACAGGGGGTCGGCGGCCGACACGGCCGTGTGGTCGTGGATCGGCGTGAGGTCGAGAATCCATGCACCGCGGCCGTAGGTGCCGATCACGAGGTCGCCCGCCCGCGCCTGGACGGTGAGGCCGAGGACCGCGGTGGACGGCAGCGTCGCGCTCAGCGATTCCCAGTGGGCGCCGCGGTCGCGCGACAGGTAGACGCCGAGGTCGGTGCCGAGGTAGAGCACGCGCGGGTCGACCGGATCCTCTCGCAGGGCGAATACCGACTCGGTGGGGAGGTTGGCGGCGATCGAGCGCCACGTCCGCCCCGTATCGTCCGAGACGTAGACGTACGGCGTCTCGTCGTCTTCGCGGAAGCCCGTGAAGCTGACGTAGATCCGCCCGGGGCTCCACTTCGAGAGGGTCACGCAGGTCACCCAGTCGTGCGGCAGGCCGTGGTCGATGCGGTGCCACGACGCGCCGTCGTCGGTGGTCAGCCAGAGGCGGCCGCCCTCGGTGCCGCCGGCGAGCATCCCGCGCCCGAGGGGCGATTCGTCCAGGCGGGTGAGCGCCCCGGTGGTGACGCGGCCGCGGTCGGGCCCAGGCGGGTCGCCCAGGTCGGGGCTGATCACCGTCCAGTGGTCGCCGCGGTCGGTGGACTTCAGGACCTGCGTGCCGCCGGCATACAGCGTGCGCGGATCGTAATGCGAGATGAGGAACGGCGTGTACCAGCTGAAGCGGATCCGGGGCGCGCCCCGCGGCGCGTGGGGGTGGATGTCCACGGCCGACGGGCCGCCGGTGAGCACCGAGGTGCCCGTGAGGTCCATGCGCCGGATGTCGCCGTTCTGGTGCTCGTAGTAGACGACGTGGGGATCGGTGGGATCGGGGAGCGTGACGAAGCTGTCGCCGCCGGTCCAGCGGTCGAGGTAGACGCTGCGCCAGACCGCGGGGACGTCGTCGTCGAGCGAGGCGTCGCTCGGACCGTACACGGCCGCGTCGTCCTGGGTGCCGGCGTAGATGTGATAGGGGTGCGCGTCGTCGGTGGACACGAAATACATCTGCGACACGGGAATGTCGTTGAGCTGGAGCCAGCTCTGCCCCGCGTCGTAGGACATGTACAGCCCGCCGTCGTTGCCGAGCAGCAGGCGGTCGGGGTTCGCGGGATCGATCACCAGGTCGTGCTGGTCGAGGTGCATCGCGCGCCCGTCGGTGTGGTGGACGCGCAGGATGCGGTCGCCGAGCTGGCGGAAGGTGGCGCCGCCGTCGAACGATTCGTACGCCTTGTTGCCCAGGATGTAGACGTGGTTCGGATCGCGCGGGTCGACGTGGACGTCGCAGAATTTCCATCCGAACACGCCGAACACGCTCCACAGGTCCCCGGTGTTGGCCTTGTGCCAGTGCTCGCCGCCGTCGTCGGACCGGTACACCTCGCCGCCGACGTACGGGCGGTCGGGCAGGGAACTCGGCATGCGGTTGTCGAGAAAGAGATAGACCACGCGCGGGTCGCTCGGCGCGACGCCGATGTTCGCGCGGCCCAGGGGGCCGGCGGGGAGGCCGGCCGTGATGTGGCGCCAGTGATCGCCGCCGTCGGTGGACTTGAACAGGCCGCCGTCGCGGCCCTGCTCGATCTGCCAGCCCCAGGCGTACAGCGTGCGCGGATCGGCGGGATCCATGGCGAGGTCGACGACGCCGGTGGAGTCGTCGATGAACAGCACCTGCTGCCAGTGGCGCCCGCCGTCGCGGGTGCGGAACACCCCGCGCTCGCGGTTCGGCGTCCACTGGTGGCCGATCGCGGCGACGTAGACGACGTCGGCGTTCTGCGGGTCGATGAGCACGCGGCCGATGTGCTGCGTGTCGTCGAGCCCCATGTGGGTCCAGTGGGCGCCGGCGTCGACGGACTTGAACACGCCCGTCCCCGGAAAGTCGTAGCCCGCGAACCGGGGCTGCGCCTCGCCGGTGCCGACCCAGACGACGTTCGGATCGCTGCGCGCGACGGCGACGTCGCCGATCGTGAAGGCGCTCTCGTGGTCGAACACCGGCCGCCAGGTGATGCCGTTGTCGACCGTCTTCCACAGGTTGCCGGAGGCGACGCCCACGTAGATCGTGCCCGTGTTGCCGGGCGGGATCGCGATCGCCTCGACGCGGGCGCCGGTCTTGACCGGGCCGTCGGCGCGCCAGGCGAGGCCGCGGTAGAACGAACTGTCGGCCATCGCCTGGTGGTGCTGCCATGCCGCGGCGCGCACGGCGGCCGGGGTCGGGTGCTGAGCGAGCGCGGGCGCCGGGCCCAGCAGGGCCGCGGCCACCACACCGGCCCACGCACCCGCGCGCGTCACGGCCGCAGCCGGTACATCATCCGCGGGAACGCGATCACCTCGCGGATGTGCTGCAGCCCGCAGATCCACGCCACGGTGCGCTCCAGCCCCAGCCCGAACCCGGCGTGCACGAACGTGCCGTACTTCCGGAGATCGAGGTACCAGCCGTAGGCCTCCATCGGCAGCCCCTCGTCCCTGATCCGCTGGACGAGCTTGTCGTAGTCGTCCTCGCGCTGCGAGCCGCCGATGATCTCGCCGTAGCCCTCGGGCGCCAGACAGTCGTCGCACAGCACGGTGCGCGGGTCGTCCGGGTTCTCCTTCATGTAGAACGCCTTGGCCTCGCGGGGATAGTTCTTGACGAACACGGGGCGGTCGTAGTCCTCGACGAGGAGCGCCTCGTCCTCGGCCCCGAGGTCCTCGCCCCACTTCACGGCGCTCCCCTTCTGCTGGAGCGTGGCCACGGCGTCGGTGTAGTCGATGCGCGGGAAGGGCGGCTTCACGGTCTCGAGCCTGGTCACGTCCCGCTCCAGCTCGTCGAGCTCGGCCCGCCGCCGCTCGAGCACGCGCGCCACGAGGAACGACACGAAGTCCTCCTGCAGGCGCATGTTGTCGTCCGAGTCGTTCCAGGCGACCTCGGGCTCGATCATCCAGAATTCGGTGAGGTGCCGGCGGGTCTTGGACTTCTCGGCCCGGAAGGTGGGGCCGAAGGTATAGATCTTCCCATATGCGGCCGCGGCGGCCTCGCCGTAGAGCTGTCCCGTCTGGGCCAGGTAGGCGGTGGCCTCCTCGAAGTACTCGGTGGAGAAGAGCCCGCTGCGCTCGCCGATCGCGGCGGTGAGGATGGGCGTGTCCACGCGCAGGAAGCCGCGCTCGTAGAAGAAGTCGTGGATCGCCTGCTCGAGCTCGTGGCGCACGGCGGCGATGGCGCGCTGGCGCGGACTGCGGAGCCAGAGGTGGCGGTGATCGAGCAGGAAGTCGATCCCGTGCTCCTTGGGCTGGATCGGGTAGTCGGTGGGGCTCTCGCCGACGATGGCGACCGCGGAGACGCCCAGCTCGTAGCCGCCCGGCGCGCGGGGCTCCGCCCGCACCGCCCCGGTCACGGCGACCGACGTCTCGAGGGTGAGCCGGCCGAACGCGTCCCAGACCTCGGGGGCGACCTGGCTCTTCACGAACACGGCCTGCGCGACGCCGGTGCCGTCACGGATCACGGCGAAGGCGATCTTGCCCGACGACCGTACGTGGGTCACCCACCCGCGCACGGTCACGGTCTGCCCGACGTGGGCCTGGAGTTCCGCGATACGAGGAGTCGTCATGGCCAAGAACGGTATCGCGGGCTTCGGGGGAAGTGAACCCCCGCGTCGGGGAGCGCCCCCTGGCCTCGCCCGCCCGGGCCCCCCAGTTTACACCGAGGGGAACCGCTTCGAGGAGGTTTCGTGAAAAAGCATCGCACGGTGGTGCCCGATTTCTCGCACAAGCGCCCGTCGCGCCCCGGCACCGACGATCCGAAGCTGCATCAACAGGCGCCGCGTCCGGATGCGCAGCCCAAGCCGCGCGCGACGTCCCAGAAATCCGGCCGCCGCGGGCAATAGACCGTGGCGAACGGGCCTTCCCTCGCCGGCGCGGTCAGCGCGGCGCCTCGCGACCGTCCGCGGGATCACGAGCTCGACCTGTACGGGTTGACGCATCCGGGGCTGGTGCGGCAGGAGAACCAGGATCAGTTCCTGCTCGCCACCATGCACCCGCAGGTCGTGATCCACGGAACGAGTCTGCCCGATCCGGGGCGGCTCCCGGCGCGCGGGCAGCGCGTGGCCACGTTGCTCCTCGTGGCCGACGGCGTGGGCGGCGGGACCGACGGCGGGCAGGCCAGCCTGCTCGCCGTGGAAGCGATCATGCGCTACGTGTCGTCCACGATGCGCTGCTGCCACGCCGCGATGGCCGGCTCGGAGGAAGAGCTGTTCGCCTCGCTGGTCGAGGCGGCGGGCGAGGCCCACAGCGCCGTGCGCGCGGAAGCGGCCGACCGCCAGCAGGGCGTGATGGCCACGACCCTGACGCTCGCCGTGGCCGTGTGGCCCGTGGCCTACGTGGTGCAGGTCGGCGACAGCCGGTGCTACTTCTTCTCGAAGGGCAAGCTGCAGCAGGTGACGCGCGACCAGACGGTGGCGCAGGACCTGGTGGACGCCGGCCTCATGCCGGCCGAGCGCGCCTCCAGCTCGCCCTATCGGCACGTGCTCGCCCGGGCGATCGGCGCCGACGAGGCCACGCCCGAGGTGCACCGGCTGGACATCAGCGAACGCGGATGCGTGTTGCTGCTGTGCAGCGACGGCCTCACAAAACACGTGGCCGACGAGGAGATCGCCGGCCACGTGCGGATGATGCAGTCGTCCGAGCAGCTCTGCCGCTCGCTGGTCGAGCTGGCCCTGGCGCGCGGCGGCACGGACAACGTCACCGTGATCGCCGGCCGGGCCGTGGGCGGCTAGCGGCCCCCTCCCCCGCCCGTCCGATGGGCGGTGCGCCCGCTGGACGACGAGCCCGCATTGCTGCTGCCCGAGGACGCCGACGGCGGCGGCGAGTAGTTGCCGCCGGTCTGATGCGCGGTGCGGCCACCGTACGCATTCGAGGACGGCACGTAGTTGCCGCTGCTGCCGCTCCCGGCGTTCCCCTGCACGTACCCGCGGCCGTATACCAGGCGGCCGTGTCCCGACGGATTCGACGTGCCGTTGTTCGGAACGATGACCACCGGCTGCGTGTAGCCGAACGGATACCAGCCGCCATAGCCGTAGCCGTATCCGTACCCGTAGCCGGAGTACGGGCCGTACCAACCGCCGTAATAGCTGTTGAGCCCGTAGTAGTTGTAGGGATCATACCCCCACGCCGGGTTGTACCCCCACGGCATGTAGGCGTACGGCGAGTAGGCGCACTGGCCGTAGAAGTTCCAGGCGTACGCCGAATACGGGCACAGCCGCTGCGACGTCGTATCCACCGTGCCGGCGAGCGCGGTCGCCGAGGGCGCCTCCCCGTACTGCCCCTGCGCCGCGTGGCTGCCGGCCTGGAAGGCGAACTTGTTGGGATTGGCGAGCGCGACCAGCACGTCGGTGACCGACCCCGGCACGCCCGCGTTGGCGAGCTGCACCAGTTCCTTGCCGGTGACCTTCATCTGGCCGCCGCGGTCCACCAGCCACGCCTGCACGACCGCCGAATCGAGATGCTGCGAGGCCTCCGCGATGTCCGCCACGTTGAGCGGCGCCGAGGCGGCCACGCGCCCGGCCTGGATCGCCAACGAGCGATCGCCGATCGCCTTGTCGATCTCGGGCGGCAGCGGCCCGGGATTGGTGGCCAGCTTGTACTCCAGGACCCGCACCCCGCCCTTCTGGGCGGCCTGCAGCCCCTGGACTTCCATCCAGTCGCCGTCGGCGGTCATCGCGATCAGCGACGTGGCATCGCGGTGCACGCCGTTCTCGCAGACGTAGTCGGCGCGGAGATACACGCGCTCGTTGTCCCGCGACCACTGCGCGCTCTGCCAGCCCGTGCAGCCGTCGCGCGAGTCCTTGATGTGTTCGCCGCTGGCGTCGATGTGCTCGCGGGCCGTGATCTTGCCGTCGGTCACGGTCAGGATGTCGACGGCCGAATAGCCGGTGGACGGCACGACGCACATGAGGGGCGTCTTGACGCCCACCGGGGTCTGTGCGCCCTCCCAGCAGCCGAGCCAGGCATCCCAGCGCGCGCCCGGGTTGGCGACTTCCTGAGCCGCCGCCGGCATGGGCGCCGCGGCGAGCACGACCAGTGCTCCAACCGCCAACAGGCCGCCGATGGCCAGCCGCTCAGCGAGAAGTGCTCGGATTTTCATACGCCGTCTCCTCAGAACCTGAAGGTCAGTCCCGCAGTCAATGATACCCCGGAGAGGTCAATCCGGTTGAACCCCACGAAATCCTGGCCCAACGTCGCGTTGGCCCACGTATACCGGGCTTCGACGTCGAACGCCGTACCCGGCGTGATCGCGAAGTCCGACCCGACAAACAGGTGTGCGGTGGGCGCCCACCCCGACGACTGGAACACGTCGGAGAACACGTTGGTCGTGGTCGTGTCCACGAAGTCCCCGCCCTGGCGGAAGCTGTACCACATCGTGCCGGCCCCGACGCCGACGTACGGCGCCACCTTGGCCGGGACCCAGGCCAGCCGGCCAATCGCGCGGCCACGCGGCTCCAGATACGCCTTGAGGCTCACCGTCAGCGGGATCCGGGTGAGCGACGTGCTCTGCTGGATGGGCAGGTTGTTGTTGTCGAGCCAGCCGCGGAACTGCGACTGCGCGGCCGACCGGGCATAGCCCAGGCCGAGCACCGCGTCCACCTGGTCGTTCAGGCGGAAGCCCAGCTCGGTCGCGATCAGGGGGCTGCTGAAATCGCTCTTCTTGAGCGTGAGCTCGCTGGTCACGGTGGAGAAGAGGTCGCTGTTGGCCAGGGCGACGTCGTACCCCGTGCGGACGGAGAACGACATGGCAGGCGCGCCGAACAGGAAGCCGTTGCCGCCGGACTGCGCCCGCGCCGCGCGCGGCGCCGCGGCAAGGGCGGCGATGACGAGCGCGACCGGGACGATCGTCCGTCCGAATCCCGGGAGTTCGGGCCGTCTGACACGGCCGGTCGTACGACGAGTCTTCATGGACTCCTCCACCGTTGCGTTGCCTTGGGTTCGTGCAGCACCGCAATTGTATACAGCATAGTATGCTGGGAAGTTCCTCTCGATGCAAGAGTGAAATTTCCATTTCCACAATGTCAGTTTGCCGACAGTTGCACCCGTTCAGCTTCCCGACAGCTACGCCCGAAATTCAGCCCGCGGACAACTCCGCCAGCACCGCGTCGAGCGTGTCGGCGAGCAACGCGGCGTCCGAAGCGTCGAACGGAAGCGGCGGGCGGATCTTCAGCACGTTGTGATGCGGTCCCTCGGTGCCGATCAGCACGCCCAACTCCCGCAACCGCTCGGTTACGTACCCCGCCTCGGCGCCCGCGGGTTCCCGTGTGTCGCGGTCGCGCACCAGCTCGACGCCAAGAAACAGCCCCGAGCCCCGCACGTCGCCGATCGCGGGGTGGCGCCCGGCGAGTCCGTGCAGCAGGTCGAGCAGCACGGCGCCCACGCGCCGGGCGTGGGCGGGCAGCTCCTCGTCGTGCAGCACGTCGAGCACGGCGAGCCCCACGGCGCACGCCGCCGTGCCCCCGCCGAACGTGTTGAAGTACTCCATCCCATTGTCGAATGCGTCGGCGATGGCCCGCGTGGTGACCACGGCGCCCAGGGGATACCCGTTGCCCAACGGCTTGCCCAGCACGACGACGTCGGGCACGACCTGCTGCGTCTCGAACGCCCACCAGTGGGTGCCGACGCGGCCGAGCCCCGTCTGCACCTCGTCGGCGATGCACACGCCCCCCGCCGCGCGCACGTGGCGGTAGACGTCGGCCAGGTAGCCCGGCGGCGGCACGATCTGTCCGCCCACGCTGGGCCAGCTCTCGGCGAGGAAGCCGCTGAGCGGACGGCCGGCGGCGCGCACGGCTTCGATCAGCTCGGCGACGTGTTCGGCGTACTTCGCGCCGGCGTCGGGATCGCCGCGCCGGTACGCGCCGCGGTAGTCGTCGGGGATCGGCGCGACGTGCACCCAGTCCGGGGCGCCCGCCCCGCCCGGGCCGGCGTGCTTGTACGGACTGACGTCGATTAGCGTGTTCGTATTGCCGTGATACGCCGCCTCGAGCACCACGACGTCGCGGGCGCCGGTCGCGGCGCGGGCCAGCCGCAGCGCCAGCTCGTTGGCCTCGCTCGCCGAGTTGGTCAGGTAGCAGACGTCCAGCGGATCGGGGAACAGCGCCGTGAGCCGCGCGGCGTACGCGGCGACGACGTCGTTCAGGTAGCGCGTGTTGGTGTTGACCACGCGGAGCTGGTCGAACGCCGCCCGCGCCACCCGCGGGTGCGCGTGCCCGACGTGCGGGACGTTGTTGTAGGCGTCGAGGGACCGGCGGCCGGTATCGTCGAACAGGTACTGCCGCCACCCGCGGGCGACGCGCAGCGGCTCGCGGTACGACAGCCGCAGGTTGCCGCCGAACAGCGCGCGGCGCGCCGCCAGCGCACGGGCCCGCGTCGGGGCCGGCTCGGGGAACCGGTCGCGCGGAACGCCGACGAGCAGATTCGGGTCGGGGCAGAGCGCGCGCCACATCGCGCGCCGGCTCGCCTGTCCCACGCCGGGAAAGTCCACGCCGAGATCGAGCAGATCCACGATCACCTGGAGATGCAGGTGCGGCGTCCAGCCGCCGTTCACGTCGGCGGTGCCGAGCGTGGCGATCTGCTGGCCGGCCGCCACCGGCGCGCCCACGGCCAGCCCGTGCAGCGACTCCCGGCTCAGGTGCCCGTACAGCGTGAAGAACGCGGTGCCGTCGTCGGTCTCGTGGCGCAGGACGATGACCGGCCCGTAGTCCAGCGGGTTCGCGTTGTCGGCGAAGGCGTGCACGGTGCCGGCCAGCGGCGCATGGACGGGCGAGCCCGCCTCGGCGAACAGATCGAGCCCGAGATGGATCGTGCGGCGCTCGTCGGTGATCCGGCCGTCCCCGGCGAAGAGCGGCGTCACGTAGAGCAGACGCGGCTCGTCGTAGCGCCCCACGGCCACGCGCACCCCGGCGTCGCGCATGGCGTCGAACACCTGCGGCGTGAGATGCGCCTCGTCGCGGCCCGCGGGGTCGCCGTCCACCATCGGGCTGGCCACGCTCCAGTCGAGCACCAGGCAGGGCTCGCGGCGCAGGTCGGTGTCGAGGACGGACGCGAATTCGTGCGTGTGCATGGCCAGCCACGAGGCGACGAGCCGCGCATGGGCGGAGGCTTCGAGCCCGCACGCCGCGCGCAGCGCGGCTTCGGCCAGCGGGAAGGAGATCGCCGCCAGCCGGGGGAGCGTGCGGCGCACGCGCGTCTGGCTCACGCCGAGATAGGCGTTGTCGGGACGCGCCGCCATCTGCGCGGCGGCCATGCAGGCGCTGAGCGCGAGGCGCAGCGCGGCGAGCCCGAACAGCGCGCCGAGGTCGGCCTCGTCGAGCCGGCGCTTGGCGTGGTACGCGGCGGCCAGCCGGCAGACGACGTCCACCGGGTCCGGGGCGTCGAGCATGGCGTACGCGGCGGCCACCGCCAGGTCCGCCACGGTGTAGGAGACCAGCATGTCGCCGAAATCCACGATGCCGGTGACGCGCAGGTCGGCGCATTCCGGCCCCCAGGCCCCGCCGACGAGGACGTTGTAGTCGTTGAGATCGTCGTGCACCACGCCACGGCGCAACGAGGCGAGGTACGGCACGGTGTGGCGGTCGAAGGCATCGCAGAGGCGGCGGATCGTGAACCGGAGATCGGCGTCCTCGAGGAGATCCAGCCGCTGGTCGATCACCCGCCGCGCCCCGGCCAGATCCCAGGCGAAGTCGCGGTGCACCGCGGGGTGGTCGAACCCGGCCAGGGCGTCGTCCAGTCCGGCCACCGCCGCGCCGAGGTCGGCGAGCAGCGCCGCCGAGGGCCGGGGAATCCCGGCGAGCGGCCGGCCGGGCAGCACGGAGATCGCCCAGGCCAGGTGCGCGCGACCGTCGGGCCCGGTCACGGGCACGAGGGTCGTGCCGTCGAGCGCGGGGAGCACGCGCGGCACGCGATCGAACGACGGGACGACGTGCGCCATCGCGGCCTGCTGCGCTTCGAGCAGCGCGCGGTCCTCGCGCGCGTTGGCGATCTTCAGCACCGCGCGGCGCCCGTCGCGCGCCTCGATCAGGAAATTCTGGTCGCGCTCGCTGAACAGCTCGCGCGCGGCCCCGTCGAGCCCGAAGTGGACGCGGGCGACCTCGGAGGCGGCGGCCGGATCGAAGCGGGGAGCGGAATCGAGCATGGAAAACGCTACCTCGGCGGCGGGGGTGCGTCCATCGGGATCGGGACGGAACTCCGCCCCGGTGTGCCCGGATTCGGCCAGTGCACCTCGCTACTATATAAACGTGCCCCATCCGTACCGGCGGCCCCCACGCCGGCACCACTTCTCAACCCGACTTCGCCGAGATCATGTCCGACGTTCCGCTGTTCGATCCGTTCGTGCTGCGCGGCCGCACGTTCCGTAACCGCATCTTCGTGTCTCCCATGTGCGAGTATTCGGCCCAGGACGGGCTGCCGAACGACTGGCACATGGTCCATCTGGGCAGCCGCGCCGTGGGGGGCGCGGGCCTGGTGCTCACCGAGGCGACGTCGGTGAGTCCCGCGGGCCGGATCTCGCCGGCCGACACCGGGCTCTGGAGCGCGGCGCACGTGGATGCGTGGCGTCCGATCGTGCGCTTCGTGAAGAGCCAGGGCGCCATGGCGGGAATCCAGCTCGCCCACGCGGGGCGCAAGGCCTCCACGGCGGTGCCCTGGGAGGGATCGGGCGAGGTGCCGCGCGACCAGGGGGGCTGGCAGACCGTGGCGCCGAGCGCCCTGCCGTTCGACGGCAACTATCCGATGCCGCACGCACTCACGATCGCCGAGCTGGACGAGATCGTGGCGCAGTGGGAGGCGGCGACGCGGATGGCGCTCGACGCGGGGTTCGAGGTGATCGAGCTGCACTTTGCCCACGGGTACCTGCTGCACGAGTTCCTCTCGCCGCTCAGCAACCGGCGCGAGGACGAGTACGGCGGCAGCCTGGAGAACCGGATGCGGCTCGCGGTGCGGATCGCGCGCGCGGTGCGCGCCGTCTGGCCCGACGAGCTGCCGCTGTTCGCGCGGCTCTCGTGCACCGACTGGACCGAGGGGGGCTGGGACATCGACCAGTCGGTCGCCCTCAGCGCCGAGCTGCGGGGGGCCGGCGTGGATCTCATCGACTGTTCGAGCGGCGGCAACGTGCCGCACGCGAAGATCCCGGTGGGCCCCGGCTACCAGGTGCCATTCGCGGAGCGCATCCGGAGCGACGTGCGCATCGCGACGGGCGCGGTGGGGATGATCACCGAAGCCACGCAGGCGAACGCGATCATCGCCGAGGGCAAGGCCGACGCCGTGGTGATGGCGCGGGAGCTGCTGCGGGATCCGTATTTCCCCCTGCGGGCGGCGTCTCAGCTCGGGGTGGATGTGCGCTGGCCGGTGCAGTACCTGAGAGCCAAGAAGTAGGACGGTAGGACCGTAGGACCGTAGGACGGGAAGCGGCGTTTCGCAGTTATCCGTCCTACCGTCCTACCGTCCTACCGTCCTACCGACTCACCGTCCTACCGTCAGAACGATCTTCCCCACGTGCTCCCCGCGCTCCAGCTCGGCATGCGCATCCGAGGCGGCGTCGAGCGGGAAGGTCTTGTAGACCACCGGCTTGATGCGCCCCGACTCGAGCAGCGGCCAGACGTGGGTGCGGAGCTTCTCGGCGATCGCGCCCTTGAACTCCGGCGGCCGGTTGCGGAGGGTGGACCCGGTGATCGTGAGGCGCTTGGCCATCACCTCGCGGATGTTGAACTCGGTCTTCGCGCCGCCGAGGGTGGCGATGAAGACGAGCCGCCCGTCCTCGGCGAGGAGCGACAGCTCGCGCGGCACGTAATTCCCGCCGATCATGTCGAGGATGACGTCGGCGCCGCGCTGCCGCGTGGCGTCGCGGACGACCTGCACGAAGTCCTCGGTGCGGGAGTTGATGGCGCGCTCGGCTCCCAGCTCCTCGCACGCGGCGCACTTGGCGGGGTTGCGCGCCGTCGCGAAGACGCGGGCGCCGAGGGCGCGGGCGATCTGGATCGCGGCGACGCCGATGCCGCTCGCGCCGCCCTGCACGAGGAAGACCTCGCCCGGCATCAGCCGCCCCCGGTCGACCACGTTGCTCCAGACGGTGAAGTAGGTCTCGGGAAGCGACGCGGCCTCGACCATCGAGAGCCCGCGCGGGATCGGGAGGCACTGCACCTCGGGGGCGAGGCAGTATTCCGCGTACCCGCCCCCGGTCACGAGCGCGCAGACCTCGTCGCCCACCTGCCAGCGGGTGACGTTGGGGCCGACGCCGACGATCGTGCCGGCGACCTCGAGTCCGGGCACGGGGCTGGCGCCGGCGGGGGGCGGATAGGCGCCCCTGCGCTGGAGCAGGTCCGGGCGGTTCACGCCGGCGGCGGCGACCTCGATCAGCACCTCGTCGAGGAGCGGGCCCGGCCGCGGCTCCTCGCCGACGGTGAGCACCTCGGGACCGCCGGGGGTCGGAATGTCGATCACGCGCATGGGCCGCAGGTTGAGCACACGGGGTTCGGCCACGTCATCCTCGGAACGAAGCGTTGGGGGTGCGTGGATGTCTAGCGTGCGCGGGCCCGCTGGGCTAGTCCCGGCCCGCGCGATTAGAGAATTAGACTGGCGGCCGCCCGGGACGGGGCGGCGCGTCCGCCGGAGGAGCCGCGCTCAGTGCGGCGCCGTCCAGGCGTCGTTGGCGCGGTTCACGTCCGGGAGCACGTGGCGCGGGTCCACCTCGGCCGACACGACGGAGCGGCCGCCGGGGACGCGGTAGACGAACGGACTGCCCAGGTTCCACATCTCGATCGGCAGCTCGACCGTCTCGCGCGTGCCGTCGGCGAACCGCAGGGCCAGCTCGACGGGCATGATCATCGTGCCGTGGTTGCCGATGAAGACGCGGGCGCCCTTCGGGGAGTTGACGACGGAGTCCACCGACTGGTCGAGCCGCGCGGTGGTGTAGATCCACTCGCGCCAGAACCAGTCGAGGTCCATCCCCGACTCGTCGCGCATGATGCGGAAGAAGTCGGCCGGCGTCGGGTG
Organism: Gemmatimonadaceae bacterium; assembly: GCA_046706905.1. Classification (GTDB taxonomy): domain Bacteria; phylum Gemmatimonadota; class Gemmatimonadetes; order Gemmatimonadales; family Gemmatimonadaceae; genus JAGWRI01. The sequence continues at coordinate 22,448 of JBJKPA010000433.1, read as the reverse complement.
CTTGAACGCCCACGCCCGGATGTAGGCACGGAAGGCGTCGTCGAACCGCTGCCGCCCCAGGACCTCGAAACGGAGCGTGCGCAGCATGAGGGCCGGCTTCTGGTAGCCGGTCCAGAAGAGGTCGTGGACCTCGGTGGGGTTCTCGATCAGCGGCTGCTCCTCGCCGGGAATCGCGTGGGCATCGTAGAGGTGCAGCGGGTGCGACTCGATCGTGTCGCCGTAGGCGGTGCCCTTGAAGTAGAGCGCGGCGTTGTGGAGGTCGATGAAGGTGTTGAACCCCTCGTCCATCCACGGATAGAGCCGCTCGTTGCTGCCGACGATCATCGGGAACCACTCGTGGCCGAACTCGTGGGCCAGCGCCCACTGCTGGTCCTCGCGCGTGGGACTGTTGGGGACGAAGGTGAGCATCGGGTACTCCATGCCCTGGATCGGCCCCTCGATGGTCGTGGCGTGCGAGTAGGGGTAGTGGTACCACTGCTGGCTGAAGTACTTGATGGTCTCGCGGCCCATGCGGTTGGCCTCGGGCCACTTGTCGGCGGTGCGGCGGTAGAGCGTCTCGATGAGGATGTTGTCCCACCCGCTGGCGTCCCACAGGAAATCGGGGCCGGCGGCCCACGCGAAGTCGCGCGTGTCGTGGGCGGTGAAGTGCCAGGTGAGCTCGCCCTCGTTCACCGGGCGGAAGGCCTCGAAGTCGCTCAGCTCGCGGCTCGTCACGATGTGCACGGTGGTGTCCGAGTGGCGGGCCAGCGCGAGGCGCGAGATCTCGGTGTCGGTGAGCACGGCGGTGGGATTCTGCAGCTCGCCGGTGGCCCGCACGATGTAGCTGAACGGCACGGTGAGCGAGACGTCGAAGTTGCCGTATTCGAGGTAGAACTCGCCGGCGCCGATGTACGGCTCGTGGTTCCAGCCGTGGACGTCGTCGTAGACGCACATGCGCGGGTACCACTGGGCGATCTCGTACAGCGGGCCGTCGTGCCCCATGCGGCCGCCGCCCTGCTCCGGCACCTTGAAGCTCCACTTGGCCTCGAGGGCGATCGAGGCGCCGGGGGCGAGCGGTCGGTCGAGGTCCACACGCATCGTGGTGCCGTAGACCGCGTACTTCGCGTCGCGGCCGGCGACGCGGATGTAGTCGAGCGTGAGCCCGCCGTTGAACCCCTGGCAGGAGAAATCGAATTCGCTGTCCAGGAACTTGAGCGGCGGCTGGTTGAGGACGTTGGTGATGCTCGTGGGCGCGCACAGGTTCTGCTCCAGGAACATCCACAGGTACGGTAGCGAGTCGGGGGAGTTGTTCTTGTACTGGATCGTCTCGGTGCCCGCGATCCGGTCGTGGAGCGGGTCGAGCCGCGCGGCGATGGTGTAGTCCACCTTCTGTTGCCAGTAGCCGGGCCCCGGGCGCCCGCTGGCGGTGCGCACGTTGGACGGCGTGGGGAGCGCGAGCGGGCGGAAGGGCGACGAGTCGCCGACGGCCAGCTCGGAGGAGGACTGGGCGCGGAGCGCGAGGGGGGCGGCGGCCATCGCCGCGGCCCCGATGAGGGCCGCGAGGCGGCGGGGGATTGGACGCGACATGCCGATAGCATGGCGCGCGCGGGCGCGTTCCGCCAACCCGACGCGCCGGGGCATTGCCCCGCGCCGCGCGTTGGGCCAAATAGAGGGGGCCACCCCACCCCGCCATGTCCGAATCCGACCTCTCCGCCCTCGCCGCCCGCCTCGACGCCTCGCCGGACTACCACGTGCTCCGGCGGTTCGACCCGCCGCGCACGTACGCCGAGCCCGGTCCGGACGACGGGCCGGTGTACACGGCGCTGTCGCTGGACGTCGAGACGACGGGGATGAACGCGCGGGCCGACGCGATCATCCAACTCTCGATCGTCCCGTTCACCTACGGTCCGGAGTCGGGGCGGATCTTCGCGGCCGGCGACGCGCTCACCTGGTTCGAGGACCCGGGGCGCCCGATCCCGCCCGAGATCGTGGAGCTGACGGGGATCACCGACGCCGACGTCGCCGGACAACGCATCGACGACGCGGCGGTCGGTGCCGCACTCGCCTCCGCGTCATTAGTGATCGCCCATAACGCCGAATTCGACCGGCCGTTCACCGAGCGCCGGCTGCCGGCGTTCCGCGACAAGCCGTGGGCGTGCTCGGTGCGCGACGTGCGGTGGCGGCAGACCGGCCTCTCGTCGTCGTCGCTCGAGTACCTGCTCATGAAGCGGTGCGCCTGCTTCTACGGCGCCCACCGCGCCGACCAGGACGCGCGGGCGGTGGTCCACCTCCTGGCCACCCCCCTCGACGACGGCACGCTGCCGATGCGCCTGCTCCTCGACAGCGCGCGCCGCGGCACGGTGCGGATCTGGGCCGAGGGCTCGCCGATCGAGACCAAGGACTTGCTCAAGGCTCGGCGGTACCGCTGGAACCCGGGCAGCGACGGACGCCCCAAAGCCTGGTACCGCGACCTGCCGCCGGCCGATCGTGACGCCGAGCTGGACTGGCTGGCCGCCAACGTGTTCGGCGGCCGGCGCCCGAAGCTCCGCGTGGACGAGCTCGACGCGCGCCAGCGCTACTCCGACCGGACCTGACCGGGTTTCGAAACCGCGGCCCCCCGGCCATCGTACAGACGACCGCACCCGTCCCCCCGCCCGAACCGAGAGGTCTGCCGTGACCGAACCCATGCTCGTCGACTTCCTGGTTTTCATCGGCCTGATGGCGCTGCTCGGCACGCTCGGCAAGATCACCTTCATGCTGATCAACCGACGCCGCGCCCCCGCCGCGCTGGCGGACGACCGGTTCGCCGAGCTGAACGAGCGCCTGGCCCGCCTGGAGCAGATCGCGGAGTCCACCGCGGTCGAGATCGAACGGATCGGCGAGGGCCAGCGGTTCACCACCAAGCTGCTGAGCGAGCGCGCGATCGAGAAGTAGCGGCGGCTACGGACGGATCGTGAGGCACCCCGGCGCGTTGGGCGTCGTCACGTACTGCGGCGCGAGGAACACCTGGGCGCCGTGCGGCAGGTACCGGATCTCGCGCACCCCGTGCCCGTCGTCGATCTGCAGCAGCACGGGCTCCGTGGGATCGGAGGTGTCCCAGCGGTAGCCGAGCAGCCTGGCGCCCTCGGGGACGCCGGCCCGCGCGGCCGGTCCGCCGGGACGCACGCCGCGGACCACACGGTCGCGGGCCGAGGCGGGACCGTCGAAGCCGAGGTCGAAGTTGAACACGGCCGTCGTCCGCACCGCGATGCACGGGCCGAGCGCCGTGGAGTCGGCGGGGACCATCATGCCGTCGGTGATGTATTGCCGGATGGCCGCGGCCAGGGAATCGCGCGCCGCCGGCGGCACGCCGTTCACGAGCCGCGCATCGGTGAGCTCGAGTCCGTGGCCATGCGCCGAGCGGAAGAGACCCACCATCAGGCTGTCCAGGTCGAACCGCGTGCCCGTCCACCGCGGCAGGTTCGCCTGCAGGTAGAGTCCGAACGCGTAGCCCTGAACGTACGGGTACTGCTTGACGTTCTGGTCGGTCCAGAAGCGGGCGGCCACCGTGGACAGCGGCGCGTTCCGGACCGGCGAGCTGTAGTACCGGCGGAACACGGCGTTCACGCGGCTGCGGTACGTCGAGTCGGAGTAATGGCCGAGATCGCGGAAGATGCGGTCGGCGTAGTAGTCGGTGATCCCCTCGGTGAACCACTTGTAGCGCGCCTCGGTCTCGATGGCCGACAGCCGCTGGCCGTTCCACAGGTGAAAGAGCTCGTGGGTGAGCAGGCGGCCCAGCGGGTCGAGGCCGATGGTGCTGTCGGCGGCGGCGACGAACCCGGCCGTGAACGCGTCGCCGGCCAGGGTGGAGCCGTTGCTGATCGGGAGGAGCAGTACGAAGGCGTGGTCGAACGCCGCGCCGCCCCAGAACTTCGTTTCGGCGCCCCAGAGCGACTGGACCATGTCGGCGAGCTGCGGATCGGTGAACCGCCAGTCCCCCTGCGCTTCGATGGTCACGCCTCCCGGCCCGCTCGGCGGGCTCACGAGCCGGAAGTCTCCCGCCGCAAACGACGCGCCGGCGAACTCGCGCAGGGTGACGGGGGCCGAGAACGCGGCCTTGGCGCTGAAGCTGGTGAGGATCCGCCAGTCGGCCGGCAGCCCCGCCCACTGGTACTGGAGCACGAGCGTGTCGCCCAGCGAGTGCATGGGGAAGACCAGTCCGTTGCTCTGATTGAACAGAATCCGCACGCTGTCGATCACGGGCCGGTGGATCACGGGGTAGCGCAGCGGGCCGGTCCAGTCCTGCCGGAGCACGTAGTGCAGGCGCACGCGGGCGCCCGGGAGATGCTGGAGGAGGACCCATCCCGGGCCGCGCTGCACGATGGTCGCGCCGGGGCCGGGCATCACGTCGGTGATGGAGCGCCAGAGGCTGTCCTCGCCGGCCCACTCGGTGGGCTCGAGGACCCGGGTCCGGCCGCTCCGCTCGCCGCGGAACTCGACGTCCACGGCAAGGCGGGGTCCGGCCAGCCCCACGGACTCGTAGCGGAAGGTGTAGCGGAGCGTGTCGGCCTGGGCGGCGAGCGGCGCCGCGCGGACGGCCAGGGCGGCGGCCGCCAGCGCCGCCCCCGCGAGGAGCCTCGAACCGGATCGGGTGCGCGTCATCCTCCCGCATGATCGCCAGACCGGGCGCCCTTTGCCAGACCGGCCGGCACCCTTTAGAATGCGCAAACTCTTCAGGACACCTCCGGCAGATGCGCGTGGCAATCGTGGGCGGCCCCGGGATCGGCAAGAGCACCCTCGTCCGGCAGCTCGCCGACCTGTACCACAACGGCTCGTACGGCGAGGGCGAGAAGGGCGTGTGGGACCCGCGCATGCTGGCCGACATCGAGGCCGGGCGGAACGCCGTGGGGGTCACCGAGTACTTCGGCCGGCTGTACGACGCCAACTACCGCGACGCGATGGAGCACGACCGGCCGGGCCGCGTGATCTTCTTCGAGGGCGCGCGCATGACCCTCGAGGCGCACATCGCCGAGTATCCGCCGGCCGAGCACGACGCCCTGCGGGCCGTCCTCGCCATCGGCGACTGGTGGAAGCCCGACCGCGTGCTCTGCCTGACGTCCAGCACGAGCACCATCGAGAAGCACATCCGGCGGCGCATCCGGCCGCACGAGAGCGAGGCGCTGATGGTCCCCCGGTTCCCGCTGCTGGACGCCGAGTTCCCGCGCCTGGCCGCGCTGGAGCCGAACGCGGTGGTGATCAACCGCGACAACATGGAGTTCCACGAGCGGCGCGACCTGGTGCGGATCATCGACGCCGCGGGGCTGCCGATGTTTCGCGAAATCGAATACCGCGTCGTGCCCGACGCCGGGTAGCGGGCGCGGGAACCGCCGGCGCGCCGGCGGGTACGCCCGGGGGAGCGCTTCCACCCCCGCCCCGGTCCATGCCCCTCGCCGACCGTTCGCCCCGCCTGCAGGCCGAACTCGAACGCATCGCCGCCGAGCGCCTCGCCGCGCAGCGCGAGATCACGCGCCTGTACCGCCGCGAATTCCTGCGCGTGTGCGCCGAATGCCTGGGCTGGTCGTTCGCCGGATGTTTCCTGTTGCTCCTCTCGTTTCACATGACGGTCCGCGCGGTGGCGGAGATCCCGTTCTGGGGCGGCATGATGATCGGGTACGGCGGCATCTGGTACTCGCTGATCACGGCGTACAACCGCGGGTCCGAGCGCGGCGACTGGTAGCCGGCGGGTCGCGGGCTCCGCCGCCGCGTGATATACTCCCCGCGGCCCCCCGCGCGGCTCGTTCACTCCGTACCACCCTGCCCATCATGCGCCCATTCTTCCCTTCGTCCACGGCGCGCGCGCTCGGCGCCACCGCCATCCTGCTCGCCCTCGCCGCGCCGCTGGCCGCGCAGACGCCCGTCCTCGGCGCCACGACCTTCGACTCCGCCCGCTTCGGCGGGCTGCACTGGCGGAACATCGGGCCCACCCGCGGCGGCCGCGTGACGACCGTGGTCGGCGTTCCGCAGGAGCCGATGACCTTCTACATGGGCGCCACCGGCGGCGGCATCTGGAAGACCACCGATGCGGGGCTCACCTGGCACAACGTGTCGGACAACCAGCTCGCCGTGGGCTCGATCGGCTCGCTGGCCGTCGCGCCGAGCGATCCCAATGTCGTGTACGCCGGCACCGGCGAGCGCGAACCCCGCGGGCAGTCGTCCACCTGGGGCGACGGGATCTACAAGTCCACCGACGCGGGCAAGACGTGGAAGTGGATGGGACTGGGCGGCACGAAGTCCATCGCCCAGCTCCGCGTGGACCCGCGGAACCCGGACGTCGTGTACGCGGCGGCCGAGGGGAGCCGGTGGACGTTCGGCCCCGATCGCGGGATCTACAAGAGCACCGACGGCGGCGCGCACTGGTCGCTCATTCTCCATCCCAGCGACAGCGTGTCGGCGATCGACCTGGCGATGGATCCGGTGAACCCGCGCATCCTGTACGCGGCGTTCTGGGACTTCCAGCGGCTGCCCTGGCAGATCCGGAGCGGCGGACCGGGGAGCGCGATCTACAAGAGCACCGACGAGGGCGCGACGTGGAAGCGGATCGAGGGGCACGGCTGGCCGACGGGACTCGTCGGCCGCATCGGCGTGTCGGTCTCGGCGGCCGACCATGACCGGGTGTTCGCGATCGTCGAGGCCCGGGGCGACACCGGCGGCGTGTACCGCTCGGACGACGGCGGCGACCACTGGGAGCACCTGAGCGCGCAACGCGAGCTGCGCTCCCGCGCCTGGTACTACACGCGCATCTTCGCCGACCCGCAGGACGCGAACGTGGTGTACGTGGTGAACGCGCCGATCATGAAGTCCATCGACGGCGGCAAGACCTTCCAGGTGCTGCGCGGGCTGCACGGCGACAACCACGACCTGTGGATCAACCCGCGGAACCACGAGGACATGATCAACGGGAACGACGGGGGCGCCACCGTCACGCTGGACGGCGGAAGGACCTGGTCCACGCAGGACAACCAGCCCACGGCGCAGATCTACCGCGTGAACACCGACGCCATGTACCCCTACTGGGTGTACGGCGCGCAGCAGGACAACACCTCGATTGCGATCCCGAGCGCGGTGAACGGCGGGCCGATCTCCGCCGCCGACTGGTATCCGGTGGCCGGGTGCGAGAGCTCGCACCTCGTGTTCGACCCCAACGACCCGCGCTACATCTACGGCGACTGCTACGCGGGCATTCTCGAGGAATTCGACCGCCGGACGCACGAGACGCGGAGCATCGCGGCGTATCCGTCGCTCAACCTCACCGAGCCCACGAACATCACGAAGTACCGCTACAACTGGAGCTCGCCGCTGGCGGTGTCGCCGCAGGACCCGCACGTGATCTACTGGGGCGGCAACGTGCTGTTCAAAACGAGCGACCGCGGGCAGAGCTGGCAGGTGATCAGCCCCGACCTCACCCGCAACGAGAAGGCGCACCAGGGCTGGGGCGGCGCGCCGATCACCAACGAGGGCGCGGGCGGCGAAACGTACAACACCATCTACTACATCGAGCCCTCGCCCCACGACAGCAACACGATCTGGGTGGGCACCGACGACGGCCTGGTGCAGCTCACCCGCGACGGCGGGAAGACGTGGACCAACGTCACGCCGAAGGGGCTGGGCAACGGGTTCGTGAACGCGATCGAGGTCTCGCCGTTCGACGCCGCGACCGCCTACATCACGTACGACGGCTACAAGTGGAGCGACTGGTCGCCGCAGATCTACAAGACCACCGACTACGGCCGCTCGTGGACCAAGCTCGTGAACGGGATCCGCGAGGGCGACCAGGTGCGCGTCGTGCGCGAGGATCCGGTGCGCCGCGGCCTGCTCTACGCCGGCACGGAGACCGGCGCCTACGTCTCGTTCGATGACGGCCAGCACTGGCAGAGTTTGCAGGCCAACCTGCCGGCCGTGCCGGTCACCGACCTCAAGATCCGGAACGGCGATCTCGTGGCGTCCACCGAGGGACGCGCCTTCTGGATCATGGACGACATCACGCCCCTCGAGCAGGGCGCCGACCGCGTGTCGGCCGGGGAGGACAAGCTGTTCGCGCCGCGCGCGGCGTACCTCACCGAGTGGGGGCCGGCGCTGAGCGGTAACGCGCCGGGCGCGAACCCACCAAGCGGCGCGATCGTGTACTACCATCTGGCGGCGAACACCGATTCCGCCAACGTGAAGCTCGAGGTCCTCGACGCCTCGGGCGCGGTGATCCGCACGTATCAGGGCAAGTCGAGCCCCGGCCATCCGGCGATCGACGGCACGCCCGGAATGCACCGCGCGGTGTGGGACCTGCGCGTGGAGCCGCTGGACGCGCCGCATGGGCTGAACTTCTTCGGACTCTCGAGGGGACATCTGGTGGCGCCGGGCAACTACACGGTGCGCCTCATCGCCGGCGGCAGGAGCTACAGCGAGCCGCTCACGGTGAAGCAGGATCCGCGCGTGCACCTCACCGCCGAGCAGATCGCCGAGGAGCAGCGCGTGATCACGACGATGCAGGACCGCGCCAACGCCATCTTCCACGACGCCAAGCGGTTGGACGACGTGCGGGACCAGGTCAAGGCGATCGTGGCCCACGCCAAGGACCTGCCGGAGAGCAGCCGCGTGTCGGCCTCCGGCAAGACGCTCGAGCAGCGGCTCGACTCACTGAGCACGGCGCTCGTGCAGCTCAAGCACACCAACGGCCAGGACATCATCAACTTCCCCAACGGCGTCGTGGACCAGTGGATCTACCTGGCGTCCGGCGTGGACGGATCGTACATGCCGGTGACCAGCGGCGTGAAGCAGCGGCTGGCCGACCTGCAGGCGCAGTGGCCGGCCGTGCAGGCCAGGATCGATGATCTGCTCGGCGCCCAGGTGACCGCCTTCAACACATTGCTCGGCGGCAAGGCCGTCGTGATCGTGCCCCCGCCCCCCGTAGAGACCAAACCGATTCCATGAGGTATTCCATGCGCACGCTTCGCGATCGACTTCCGATACTGGCCGTGGCCGCGCTGATGGCGCTGGCGCCGGTGGCCGCGCAGGCGCAGGGACGCGGCCGCGGCGGCGCCAACCGGCCGGCGCGGGCGCGGCAGCCCGAGGACCCGCGCTACGACCAGACCGAGAAGCCGCCGCTGCACGCCGAGCACTGGCTGGCGATCACCGGTAAGCCGCTGTCGGCCACGGCCGGCGCCCTGATCTTCGCCGAGGGGGGCAACGCGGTGGACGCCGCGTCGGCGATGCTCGCCGCCGGCTGCACGATGTGGGACACGCTCTCGTGCGGCGGCGAGACGCAGGCGCTGATCTACAACCCGCATACGCACAAGGTCATCGGCATCGACGCGCTGGGCGTGGCGCCCACCGGCGCCACGGCGGCGTTCTACCACAGCAAGGGATACCGCTTCCCGCCCCAGTACGGGCCGCTGGCCGCGGTCACGCCCGGCACCGTGGGCGGGCTGCTCACCATGGAGGCCGAGTACGGGAAGCTGTCGCTCAAACAGGTGCTGGCGCCGGCGATCCAGATGGCCGACGGCTACGCCATCGAGGGACAGATCTGCCGCACGATCCAGTTCTACAAGGACACCATCGCGCAGTGGAAGTACTCGCGCGAGGTGATGTTCACGCACCCCGGCACCGATCATCCGGGACCGTACGCCGGGGAGATCTTCCGGCAGCCCGACCTGGCGGCGACGTGGCGCAAGCTGGTCGAGACCGAGCAGCAGGCGCTCAAGCAGGGCAAGACGCGCAAGCAGGCGATCTACGCGGCCTACGACCGGTTCTACAAGGGCGACATCGCGCGCGAGATCGTGCGGAGCGTGCGCGAGGAGGGCGGCCTGTTCACGATGGCCGACCTCGCCAACTGGAAGGTCAAGATCGAGCAGCCCTACCACACCGACTACAAGGGGATCGAGGTCTACAAGCTTCCCATCTGGACGCAGGGGCCGGTGATGTTGCAGATGCTCAACATGCTCGGCAACACCGACCTCACGGACATGGGGTACAACTCGGCACAGTACATCAGCACGCTGTACCAGGTGATGAACTACGCCTACGCCGACCGCGACTTCTACTACGGCGATCCGTACTTCCCCCCCGTCGAGCCCGTGCAGGGGCTGCTGTCCAAGGCGTACGCCAGGTCCCGCATGGCGCTGGTGAACTGGCACAAGAACGACCCGAACGTGAAGCCCGGCGATCCGTACCCCTATCAGGGCGGCACGAATCCGTTCAAGCAGCTGCTGGCCGAGTGGAATCCGGCCAACTTCACGCCGGGCGCGATGGGGCCGCGCGGCGGCGAGCAGGACCAGACGCCGCCCGTGAAACGCGACACGGGCTTCGTGAAACGCATGTCGGGGCCGGCCGAGTTCTACAGCGACAACGCGACGCCGGCCGATTCGGCGTTCGAGAACGCGTTCTACGACGGCACGACGTCCATCGTCTCGGCCGACTCGGCCGGATGGGTGGTGTCGGTGACGCCGAGCGGCGGGTGGGTACCGGCGGTGATCGCCGGGCACACCGGGATCGGACTGAGCGAGCGGGCGCAGAGCTTCGTGACGTATGCGAGCGACGGCCCCTACAACGTGATCCAGCCCGGGCAGCGGCCGCGCGTGACGCTCACGCCGACGCTGGCGCTCAAGAACGGCAAGCCCTACCTGGCGTTCGCCGTGCAGGGCGGCGACTCGCAGGACCAGAACCTGCTGCAGTTCTTCCTCAACGTCGTGGACTTCGGGATGACGCCGCAGGAGGCGTCGGAGGCGCCGAATTTCAACAGCTACCAGATGCGGTCGTCGTTCGGGTTGCACGAGACCGAGCCCGGGCGGATGCTGGTCGCGACGTCGCTGCCCGACTCGACGCGGCGGCAGCTCGAGGCGATGGGGTACACGCTGCGCTTCGCGGAGCGGACCTCGGGGCCGATCAACGCGATCCTGATCGACCAGGCGCACCACACGATGTGGGGCGCGTCGAGCAACCACGGGGAGGACTACGGGATCGCGTGGTGACGGCGGGGATTTCGCGACCGCCGGCTACGGCACCAGGATGGAGCTCGTGAACGTCGTGTAGTTCGGCGCGGAGATCGTCACGGTCGCGGTCCCGGACTTCAGGGCCTTCACGTAGAACTGCACGGACTGGCCGCCGGCGGGGATCGTCACGCTGGAGACCGTCGCGTTGCCCGAGGAGAACGCGATCGAGGCGCCGGCGGCCAGCGTGAACGTCGTGGCATCGTGGACCGTGGCGGTGTCGCCGGCAGGGGTGCGCGGTGAGAGCGTCACCAGGACCGAGTCGCCGGCCGAAACGCTGGACGGCCAGTTGGTGATCGGATCCAGGCGGCCGGGCCCGACCGTCACGACGAGCGAATCGGGATAGTGATACGGTGACGCGAGCGACGCCACGACCGTGTCGGTGCCGGAGCCGGCGCCGATGAGGTCGAACAGCCCGACCTGGGTGTTGGGGGCGATGGTCACGCTGGCCGGCGACACCGTCACCGCGCCCGGTGTCCCAGCCGTTGCGAGGGTCACCGTGCCGCCCGACGCCAGCACGTACGGCGTCCGGACCCACACGTTGTGGTAGTACTGCCCGATCCCCATCGACGACAGCTTGGGTACCACACTGAGGCTCGGGACCGTCACCGTCAGGGCGACGGCGCGCTGGTGATAGGCATAGGGAACGGCCCGCAGATCGCTGGCGATGAGCACGGTGCTGCCGCCCCCCACCGGCGACCACGTGGCGCCCGTCGCGTTGCTCGTGCCGGCGGCGATCGTGAGGGTGCTCGAATCGACCGACGCCACGGTCGTGTCAGCCACGGCCAGATGCACCGGAACGTCTTCGGCGACGGGGTGCTGCCGGCCGAGCGAGTCCTCCGCCATCACCTCGATGGTCTGCGCGTGGAACGTCGTGGCGGCGGTCGTTCCGGTCGAAATGCCGAACCATGGGGTCGTCACCTGGACCGCCATCGTGACCGTGTTGTATCCGGGCGCCGTCGCCTGCAGCTGCACCGTGCCGGCGTTGTCGTGTGCGACGATCGGGAAATACGCCATCGTGGCGCCGCCGGGCACGACGAGGGAATCGGGCACCGAGGCGACCGTGGGATCCGAACTGGTCAGCGCGAACACCCGTGCCGCGGTGTCCGGTCCGGCCGTCAGGTTCACCGACGCGGGCCCGGATTCCTGCCGCTTGCCGAGGATGTACATGGTCGTGCTGAACGACGCACTGCGCGGGTTCACCGTGACCGTCGGCGAGGTAGCCGATTTATACAACGTCGCACCGGAATCGGAGACCGTGAACGTGGCCTGCCCCACGGACACCGGATCGAGCGTGAGTGCGGCGATCTGGCTTCCGGCGGGAATGTGGACGTACGGGGTCGCCACGCGGACGACGGTCGAATCGCTGGATACCGCGTGCGCGACCACGACCCCGTTCGTGAAATGCCGGTGTCCCGTCGTGTCCGCAACGATCACGGCGTCAGTGATCGGAGCTCCGCCCAGCACCGTGCTGTTGTTCCCATAGTTCAACACGCCCACGCCGAACGCCGGGCGGATCACGTCGATGTACGCGGTGTCGGGCGCATATCCGGGCGCGCTGGCGATGATCGTATCGACCCCGGCGGCGTGCGCGTAATCACCGAAGACGGCACTGCTGCTCCCCACGGGGATCTGCAATTCTGCCGGGACGGAATCCACCGCCGGGTGGAGTTGCGTGATCGTGACGGTCACCGGAGCGGAAACGGCCGCCCCGATGCTCACGTTGAAGTTGTCCGCGGAGTCATGCTGGCCCACGCCGACCGTCCACGTGCCGAAACTGAACGTGAGTTGCGGCGAGGGAGCCACCGCCGCCGGAGCGACGGTCACGGGCAGCGTGTCGGGCTTGTAGCCCGTCGCGGTGGCGATCACGGCCGCGCTGCCTGCGCTGACGGCGTTGAGCGCGATCGTGCTGACGGTCATCGAGCCGGCCGGCACCGTGGCGCTCGCCGCCACCCCCAACACGGATGGGTTCGTCGAGGTCAGCGACACGGAAAGCGCGGTGGTTCGGGGATGCCACATGCCCATGGAGTCCGCCGTCGCGACGCGCAGGTGCGCGCTGGTGACTCCCACCTGCAGCGTCCCGAGGTAATCGAGGAGCAGCTCCGGTGTGGTGACCGTGTACGTCGCGCTGTCGGGCACGTAGCCGGGCGCCGACACGACGACGAGCGCGGATCCTGCCTGCTTTCCCTGGACGCCGAGCTTCGGATTGCCGGCCGTGGTTGCCGACGCGATCCCGAGAATCTCCGGGTCGGGAGTCATGAGGGTGACCGGCAACGCGGGGTTCGTGTTGCCGGTGAAGCCCATCGTGACGCTGCTGTCCACCTGCCCCACGCCGACGTGCGTGGACCCCGAAAGCGAGACCTGCGGGGAGCCCACCGTGAACTTCGTCGAATCGGCGACCCAACCGGCGGCGGTCGCCACGACCCATGCGGACCCGAGGGTGCCGCCGTTGGCGAGCGGTGCCGATACGCCCTCGGTTCCCTCCGCCACCGTGACCGTCGAGTCGACCACCCGGATGACGCTCGGATTGGTGGAACGCACGTGGACCGTGAGCGGGGCCGCCACCGGGTGCTCGTACAGCGTCGAGTCCGCCGTGTAGATCCCGAGCCCGGGGATCGACGCGGTCGGGGCGAAGGTCCCGCCGCCGAGCGGTATCGACAGATACGGGGTCGTCACGGTGACGGCGAGCGACTCCGGGGTGATCCAGCCCGGCGCGACCGGGGTCACCGTGGCGACACCCGGACTCACCCCGATCACACGATAGGTGGCCCACCCCGTGGACCCCGCATGGATGACGACCGACGGGCTCGGCGCCGCGACCGCCGGTGCGCTGCTCACGAATCCGACGACGAGCGAATCGGGCGCCGGATAGTGCTCACGGACTATGAGCGTGGAGTCGAGCTGCCCCGCGCCGAAGAACAATTGGTGCTCGTCGAGCTCGAAGATCAGCGAGTCCACGGTGACGCTGATCGGGACACCCACGAACCCCGGGGAGGTCGGCGTGATGATCGTCGTTCCGGGAATCAGCGCGTCGAACGCGACGCTCGCCGTCAACTGGCCGGTGGGGACCAACACCGAGTCGGGAACCGCGGACAGGAACCCCGTCGGCGCGAGCTGGAAGTGCACCATCGTCCCCGGAGCCGGCGCGGGATCCGAGAGTTGGACCGACGTGCGCCACGTGTACCCCTGGTCGATCGTATTGCCGTGCACGGGGAAGCTGACACCGGGCTCCACGACGAGCACCGCCGTGTCCCCGATGACCGAGGGGTCGTTCGAGACCGTGGCCGATACCGTCGTGGTGCCGGCGACGCGGCCGGTGATGGTCGCCGTGAAGGTCGTCATCGTGTACCAGACCGAGACCGAGTCCGGCGACCAGGAGGCGATGGAATCCCCGACCGCGAGTTTCACCGTGTGGGTCAAGCCGTTCGACGCACTGAATTGGAGCGGCACCGTGACCTGGGTGCCCCGCGGAACGTAGATCGTGTCGCGCGCGAAGCTGAGGTGAATGGCGGCCGCCGGCGTGACGACCACCACGGCGGTATCCGACTTGACGCCGCCGCTCGCGGCCGTCACGTACGTCGTGCCCGCCGCGACGCCTGTGACTCTCCCAGACGTCGAATCGGCGAAGGCCGCGATCGCGACCGACGCCGAGTGATACGTCACCGGCAGCCCGGTGAACGCGTGACCGGTGGAGTCGATGCCGGTGGCCGTCAGGCCCGCCGATCCGCCGGGGGCGACGAACACCGTGTCGGGCGCAAGATGGATCGACGCCGGGACCTGGCGCACCGGCAGGCCAATCGAGCCGGTGACGCCTTGGGCCGACGCGGCAATCGAGGTCCAGCCGCTGGAATCAGCGGTCGCGCGCGCGGTGGTGTCGGTGATCGAATCGAGGGCGGCGACCGCTGGAATGAGCGAAGTCCAATCGAACGAGATTCCGTGGAGCGCGTTGCCCGCCGAGTCGCGCGCGACCGCCACGAAGGTCCGCGTCCGGCCGACCGCCGTGAGGGGAGTCGTATCCGTTACCGGCACGCCCGACGCGTCGCGTCCGACGTCGATGCGGACGATGGCAGAACGCACGGTGACGGTCGCGGTCCCGCTCACGCCTCCGCCCTGGGCCGAGATCTGCACCGTCCCGGGGGCGACTCCCGTGACCACCCCGCTATCGGAGACCGTCGCAAGCCAGCGATTCGACGTCGACCAGGTGAATGTCGCCGTGTCCGACATCGGATGGCCTCCCCCATCCACGCGCAGCGCGGTCAGCGCGCAGGTCGCGGCGACGTGAAGCGTGCACGTCGCGGGCGTGATGGTCACGGCGGCCGCGCGCTGCTGCACCACGATCAGCGCGGAGTCCCGCGTGCCACCGACTTCCGTCGCCACGATCCACGCCTCGCCGTTGCCGGCAGCCGTCACCGTTCCCGAATCGTCCACGGTGGCCACCGACGGCGCCCGGCTCGTCCACGTGAAGTAGCCCGAGGTCGAGCCCGTCGACGATCGAGCGGTGGCGGTCAGGCGCACCTTCACACCGAGCGCATCGAGCGTATCGGTGGGCGGCGCGACCGCCGTCGCCACCACGGAGTCCGCCGCCGACCGGATGGTCGCCGTGAATGTCGTGGTCAGCCCGGCGGCGGACGCCGTCAACTGCTGTACGCCGGTGGCGCCGATGGTCCACTGTCCGACCGACGCGCGACCCGTCGAATCGGTGGTCGCCGCCGCCCCCGTGACGCTGCCCCCGCCCGCGGTCACGGCGAATGAGACCGGAATGCCGGCGTCTCCATTGCCATGGGCGTCCGTGACCTTGACCGTCGGCGCGACGGGCACGACCCCGCCGCCGGAGACGGCGAGCCCGTCGCCCGCGACCCGCACGATGCTCGCCGGCGCGCCCGCAATGCCCGTCTCGGAGAACCGCACGCGGAGACTGGTGTCCGCCGCGAGGACGGCCACGATGGTGTCGGTTCCAGCGGTGGACCCCAAGGTGTAGCCGTCGCCGGCCCGGCCCGTCGCGTCGGCCGACGCCGTCGAGTCCGAGAGCTGCCCGGTCCCCGCCACCCTCCGCCATCGCACCGCGGCGCCTGCCACCCCGTTGCCAAGGGAGTCGGTGACGCGCACGACGAGTCGGCGGGTGAGGAGACGCCCCACGGTGTCCCGTTGCGCGTTCCCGGAATCCGCGACGATCGCGGCCGCGCCGTGCGCCATCGCGGTATCGGCGTTCGCGAGGACCGTCGTTCCGTTCGCCTCCACGCCGAACTGCTGAGGTCCGGCGCCCGGACCGAGCGTCATCGTCGTTTGCGCCCGCCCGTCGGTCCCCGTCGTCGCGCTCGTCGGATTCACACTGCCGCCACCGTCGGCCACGAATTGCACCTGCACGCCGGCGACGGGGGTGCCGTCGGCGGCCTCGGCCTCCACGACCAGCGGCTGGGGCAGGACGCTGCCGGCAGGGCCGGTCTGCCCCTGCCCGCTCAGGACGACCACTCTGGCAAGGGTCGCGGCCGGTGGCCCCGTGTCCGCCGGGCCGGTCGGCGCGCCGCTGCAGGTCACGGTCGCCGCGAACACCAGCACCCGGCCCACACCCCGGGCCAGGCCGACGAGCGATGATCGGAATGGGGGAGGCTTGGGAGGCATGGCGGGGGCCGGACCGTGCCGATCCACACTGGCGATCGGCAGTCCGTTCGGCTCCCAACATTGCGCGCGGCCGATCGAACCGCAATGGCCAATCCACTAATTATTAGAGTGCCGAAATGGCACGGCGTTCGGCCGCTCAGGCCGCTCTTCGCAGCGAGTACACGTACGCCGCCACCGCCCGCACCTGATCGGGCGAGAGATTCGCCCCGCCTTTCGGAGGCATCGGCGCCGCCGACTGCTTCGGCTTCGGCACCCCCGCCGTCACCGTCTTCTCGATGAACGCGTAGCTCCCGTCGCCGTGCAGCCACTGGCCGTCGGTCAGGTCGGGGGCCAGGCCCGGTGTGCCCTTCGCCGTGGGGCCGTGGCAGGCGTAGCACATGCCCCCCGCCAGGCGTCCGTGAAAGATGCTGTCGCCCCGCGCGATCATCGCCGGCGGAAACGTCGTGTCCGCCGGCGAGGCCGGGTGCGCCGGAAGGGGCGCACCGCCTCCACCGGCCCGAAGCGCCGCCGCGACGCCGAAGCCTACGGCGAACAGTTTCTGCATGCTTCCTCCCGCGGTCAGAACGCGACGACGGTGCCGGCGATCAGCCGCCCCTGGTCCCGCTCGAAATCCCACCCCAACTCGCCCATCAGCCGGACGTTTCGGCGGAGCACGTAGTGCACACCGCCGCTCACCGCGCTGTAGCGGCGCAGATATCCGGGCGACGTGTCCTGCTCGCCCAGCCGAAGCGAGATCACGGGCCGGTCGGCGTACACCCAGTTGTAGCTGCCGGTGAGCGTGAACCGCCCCGCGGGTCCTTCGGGCCAGAACAGCGCTTCGGCGAATGCCGCGTCGACGGTCGTGCTGTACGGCGTGGTCAGGCCGCCGGGACAGGGCGAGCCGGCCGAGCACGAGCCGAAGAAGGGGTCGTCGTCCAGCCGCCGCAGGAACTGGGCGTTGAGCAGGCCCCGCGTTCCCAGCTCGACCGACGCGTCGGGGCCGTAGATCAGGGTACGGTTGCTCACCCCACTCGAGCGCTCGGAGCCGGCGTAGCCGAACCCGCCGACGCGCACGAAGTCGAACGTCTGCGAGAAGCGCAGACCGACGTTCTTGGGGGTGTTGTTGTCGAACCGCCGATTGCTGTTGGCCGAGTTCAGCCCCTGCCCGTTGACGAGCTGCACGGAGAAGTCGGCGCCGTCCCACGGCGACATCATCGCCATGAGTCCGCGGTCGTAGGTGAGGTCGGGCGTCGCTTCGCCGACCCGTACGCGGAACTGCTGATAGTCCTCGTAGCTGAGCCGGAGTTCGCGTTTGAACATGGGATCGGAGACCTGGAACTGGCCCGCGATGAGGCTGATGCCCGTGCCCCCGACATCGGTGAACTGCACGTAGGCGTCCTCGAGGCCCCCCACGTCGCCGCGCTCCGTGAGTAGGAAGTAGGCGTAGTAGCTGATCTTGTGGCTCACCTGGCCGCCGCTCAGCAGCTTGATCACCCACGGCGTCTGCAGGTCGGCGGCCGGCTGGCCGGGTTGCTCCCGGGTGAACGCGCCGGCGTAGAGATCCATGCGGACGGCGAGCGGCAGCGTGCGCGGCAGACGCAGCAGAGGATCGCCGGTGGCGACAGTGTCGTGCGTGGCCTCGCCCGGGACCATCTCGAAGCCGTTGGCGGCGAACCGCTCGCCGAAGGCGGTGAGGTGCGGCACGGGAGCGTGGCACAGCGCGCACGACACGCCGTACTTGCGCGCGAAGGCGGGAATGGTGTTCGCCGAGACGACTTCGGGAGCGGCGGCCAGCGCGAGCGCCGCGGCAACGACGAGTGGCGCGATCCGGAACATGGGGGTGTCTCCAGATTCGGGTGAAGGTCGCCGGCGGCGCCGACGAATCGCCTGCTCCCGGAGAGGGATACGCCCTTCGGGCGCCCCATCCCATCGGGCTGCGCCGGACGGCCTGTCCGGGAACCGCCCGTGCCGGCGCTACCCCCGCGCCACCGCCTCCGTGCGCCGGACCCAGGTCAGGAACAGCCCCGTCATCACGCCGAACGTGATCAGGGTGCCGCCCAGCTCCATGATGCCGCCCGCGATCTGCAGGTCCTGCATCGGCGTGAGGGCGCGCATCGGCGGGGCGAGCTGGTAGATGCTGTAGATCGGGAAATCGGCGAACAGCATCACGGCCGCGATTCCCGAATGCACCATCGTGGCCAGGAAGAGGTAGAGGACCTTCCACAGCACGTTGAAGTTCCGCTTCGGCACGCTGAGCACCACCGGCCACCAGAGCAGCACACCGGACACCAGCCAGCAGATGTCGAGCACGAACGATCCGCCCTGCGATACCATGAGACCGTCCACGACGCCCGGCACATGGGTCGCCGCGCCGACGACGTTGAAGATCACCCCCGCCATGAGCGGCATCGTCGCCACGCGCAGCACGCGCCAGCGCAGCGTGTTCGGCTCCGGACGCGCCGTGAGCCCGGGTTCCAGTCCGATGAGCATCAGCGGACTGGCCACCATGGTGAGCATCAGGAACTGCACGGCGTGCGCGCTCGCGAGATACCCGGCGGCGAGCGGGCCCAGCGGCCAGTCGAGCGACGCCCACACGAGGAGGACGCCCACCCAGCCGATCACGCGCCGCCGGCGGGCGGCGGGCGTTTTGGGACCGCGGCGGGAGATCCTCCAGTAGGTGCCGGCCACGCTGAGCGCCACCGCCCAGATGCCGGGGTACGGGCGCCACCGCCAGGTCCAGGGGATGCCCTGCGCGGAGCACCACCACTGCACGTTGCTCGCCATGGATCGGAAAGGTGGGGGAGGTGGGCCTCAGTGCCTGCCGGCCAGCAGCTCGGGCAGGTCGTGCGCCCATTGCTGCTGGAGCGTGCCGAACGGATAAACGATGTGCGCCGTGTCGTCCTTGGTAAAGGCGTACACCTGCGCGGCGTGGCCCACCACGTACGTGGTGTCGCCGGGTTTGCTCGGCAGCCGGCGCGCGATGGCCACGCCCACGGCGTGCTCGGCCGTCTCGATCTGCGCCTCGGTCCCCCGCAGGCCGATGAACGCCGGATCGAAGTTGTTCAGCCAGCTCCGGATCTGCGCCAGCGAGTCGCGCGCCGGATCGGTGGTCACGAACACCACCTTGATGCGCTGGCGATCGGCCGCGGAGAGCCGCCGCATCGCGGCGGCGATGTTCGCCATCTGCACCGGACACACGTCGGGACAGTGCGTGTAGCCGAAGTAGAGCAGCGTGAGCTGGCCCTTCGTTTCCTTCAGGAAGTCGAACGGCTGGTCGTGCGTATCGGTGAGTACGAACTCGGGACGGGCCACCGGCTTGGGCAGCTCGGTGCCGTGCAGGGCCTGCGAATCGCGCACCGGGCCGCCGCACGAAGCGGCGACGACGAGCAGCAGCATGGCCAGCGGCGAACGCATGTGTTGCGAAAGTATCAAGACCTCGACTCCCGGTGCTTCCGCAACGTAATGCCGGCCGCGCGTCGTGGGTAGCGGCTTTCGCGCGCGCCTAGCGCCCGTGCTTGGCCAGCTCGTGCAGATCCCGGACGGAGAGCGGCGGCGGGAAGATCACGCCCTCGTTGTAGGTGCGCCGCACGAGCTTGCCGAACAGCCATTCGCTGGCCGCGACGTGCAGGCCCTCGTCCTGGTTCTTCCAGATCCCCTCCCACCACGCGGGCAGCTTGGCCATCAGATCGCCGAGGATGGTTTCGAGCATGCCGTGGTGGGTCAGCGGCTGGATGCCGATACGCGCGCTCGCCGCGTCGCCCGTGAGCAGATGGATGTATTTCTCGGCGGCCTTGATTCCCGCTTCCTCCAGCCGCGAGCTGACGATGCCGGAGGCATCCACCTCGACCGACTTGCGCCCGGTCACGCCGTACTCCTGCCCCGCCACGAACCGTCCCAGCATGCGCACGTGCGCCTCGGCCAGCTGGACGCCATCCGGGTTGGCCGCCATCGCGCGGTCGTGCCACCCCTCGGAGTAGTCGGTGGGCCCCACGTAGTGGCGCTTGTAGGCGTCGTAGAACGCCTGCGCCTCGTCCAGCGTCTGCGGCATGCCGTCGGCGTCCTCGGGCAGGCCGGGGGCGCGCACGCCCATCAGGTGCCCGAATACCCGCCACAGGTAGTAGTAGTCCTCGGCGACCTCGCCATCGAGGCCGAGGCCGATCATCGTCAGTCCGTTCACGACGAGGAGCGAGAAGCCGATGATCGTGCCCGCCATGTCTTCCTGGTTGATCGGCAGTCCGTACTGGCGCACGAACGCCTCGTATCCCTCCTCGCCGAGCACTTCGGGCGCCACGTTGCTGCGCGCCCCGGCGTGGAGCAGGCGCATCTCCTGCCCCGAGATCGCGGCCATGCCCATCCGCTCGAACGAATAGGGCGCGGTCACGTTCACGAGGAGCTGGAGCGTGCCCATGAACCGGTGGAAGGGGATGCGGCGCAGATCGCCCGACATGTTGAGCACCTTGGCCATCGACGGCGCGGCGTAACCCTCGGGCAGGCTCTTGCAGAGCATCACGAGCACGGCGGGGAGCGAGCGCTCCATGAACAACCGCTGGCCGCGGATGATCCGGTCGCGATCCACCCACGACGGCAGCTCGGGCGAGCCGCAGTTGTCGCAGAAGTGGTAGGTCTCCGCGAAGAAGTCACGCAGCGGCGCGGGCGCGTCGGCCGGCAGCCGCCGGTCGTTGGACTTCATCTGCTCGATGGTGCGGCGGATGTCGGCGGTGGAGATGCCTTCGGCCTTGAGCCGGCGCGCGCAATCGTCGGCCAGCGGATCGCCGAGCGTGCGCAGCGTGTCGAGCCATGCCGGATCGGACCAGCGGGGCGTCGCGGCGCCATTGGCGGCGGCGCCCGCGTCCGGGGACGCAGGAGCAGTCATGAGGATCCCCGAGAGGTTGTCGGGTGGGGGTGCGGGCGCCGCTAGTATACGGCGCGGCGCTCGCGGCGGGAAGCCCGAGGTTGCGCCCGACGCGGGTCCCCGGTAGCGTGTTGTGTTTCCAGGCGCGCCCGTCAGCGACCGCCTCCTCGGGAAATAGCCGTGTCCGAACTCTCCTCCGTCGCGCACTACTTGCTCCTCAGTCCGCTCGGCGCGGGCGGAATGGGCGAGGTGTACCGCGCGCACGACGAACACCTCGACCGCGACGTCGCGGTCAAACTGCTCTCCCCCGACGCGGCGTCGGATCCGCTCGCCACCGAGCGGTTCCGCCGCGAGGCACGAGCGGCCTCGGCGATCAACCACCCGAACATCGTCACGGTGTACGACGTGGGCGACGCCGCGGGCACGTGGTACATCGTGATGGAGCTGGTGGAGGGGCATACGCTGGCCGACGGCCGCGGCACGCCGTGGCCGATCGACCGCGCGGCCGACGTCCTGGCGCAGTGCGCCATCGCCCTCTCGGTGGCCCACGGTGCGGGGATCGTGCACCGCGACATCAAGCCCGAGAACGTGATGGTGCGCGCCGACGGCTACGTGAAGCTGCTCGATTTCGGCCTGGCACGGCTGATGCCCGCCGAGCGCAGCGAGTCCACGCGCCTCACCGAACCCGGCAAGGTGCTGGGCACCATGGAATACCTCTCGCCCGAGCAGGCGTCGGGCGAGCCGGTGGGCTCGGCGTCGGACGTGTTCTCGCTCGGCATCGTGGCCTACGAGCTGATCTCGGGCAAGCATCCCTTTCACGCCACCACGCAGATCGCCACGCTCGGCGCGATCCTGACCCGCAACGTGGCGCCGATCGGGACGCTCCGCGCGGAAGTGCCCGCCGTGCTGCAGGAGCTGCTCGCCGCGATGCTGGACAAGGCGCAGGAGCACCGGCCCCGCGCGGCCGATGTCGCCGCCGCGCTTCGCGCCGCGGGGTTCGAGGC
>JBJKPA010000432.1:0-3462 GCA_046706905.1 Gemmatimonadaceae bacterium | reverse complement strand
TCGCCTTGTCGCTGAAGCCGAGGGTGGCGTAGCGCGTCTTGAACTTCCGGGCGGACTGGAAGAAGCAGACCACGTTGCCGTCGCGCGCGTAGGCGGGCATGCCGTACCAGGTCCTCGACACCAGATCCGGCGCCGCGCGCTTGACGATGGCGTGGATGCGCGTGGCCATCGCGCGGTCGGGCTCCGGCATCTCGGCGATCTTGGCCAGCACGTCGGCCTCGCCGTCGGCCTTGCCCGCGGCCGCCTTCACCTCGCGGCCGCGCTCTTTCATCGCGGCGCGCTCCTCGGCGGTGAATCCCGTGGCCTTCGGCGTGCCCTTGGCGCGGGCGCGATCGCGCGGATCTTTCCGGTTCGGCATCGGTGTCTCCCGGATGGCGGCGTTTCTCCTGCCCCATTCTACGGAGTTTCCTTCGGATCTTCGAGATCGCTCGGCGCCCAGGCCGGGCCCAGCGCGCGGAGTATGACCCACGCGAGCAGGAGCGCCGCCAGCGCGAACAGCAACGCGACGAGCGGCATCGGCGGACCCCATACCAGTCCCGACAGCCCCGCCATCGCCGCCAGCGCGATGACCCAGCCAACGCGCACCGGCCGGCTCAGGTGATGCCAGCGATACCGCGTGACCACGGCGCCGACGCTCAGGACTCCGCAGGCGAACTGCACCGCGTTCTCCAGCCGCTGGCCGATGGTCTTCGCGTGGGCAAGATTGTGGACGCCGCCGGAGACCATCCACACCGCCACGGCAAGCAGGGCCAGCGCCGCGGACGCGGATAGCAGGCGCCGCGCGGTGCCGTCGCGCGGCTCGCCCTGCCCCGAGCCCTCGATCCGTCGAGCCATGGCCGTGGAACGCGCCCGTTCGTTTGATTGACGTGGCTGATGCGGTGAACGCCCCGACTCAATTAGTGGGCGGGCAGTCACCGCCGCCAGCCCCGGCCGGTGAGTCCGGCGCGGTGGCCGTGACCGACGCGCGCCGACGAGGGTCGCTCGATTACGATATGGAAGGACGGCACATGGCCACGATCATCATCACCGGGGCGAGCGACGGCATCGGCGCCGCGAGCGCCCGCCAGCTCCGGGCCCGGGGGCACGACGTGGTCATCGTCGGGCGCTCCCCGGCCAAGACCGAAGCGCTCGCCCGCGAGATCGGCGTTCCGTTTCACGTCGCCGACTACGCCCGGCTGGCCGACGTCCGGCGGCTGGCCGCCGAGCTCGCGCGCTACGACCGCATCGACGTACTGGCCAACAACGCCGGCGGCATCATGGGCGAGCGCCAGGTGACGGAGGACGGCTTCGAGAAGACCTTCCAGGTCAACCACCTGGCGCCCTTCCTGCTGACCACGCTTCTGCTCCCGCGGCTCGTCGCCAACCGCGCGAAGGTCATCCAGACGTCGAGCGGCGCCGCCAACATCTGGGGGCGCGGGTTCGACATCACCGACCTCCAGAACGCGCGCCACTACCGGGCCGACCGGGCCTACGGCAACGGCAAGCTCGCGAACATCCTGTTCACGCGCGAGCTGCATCGCCGGCACCACGCCGACGGCATCGCGGCGGTCGCCTTCCACCCCGGCGTCGTGCGCAGCAACTTCGCGAGCGACACCACGCACTTCATGCGGGTGTTCTACCGGGCGCCCTTCAAGTACCTGATGATCAGCCCCGAGGCCAGCGGCCGCCGGCTCACCGCGCTCGCCGAGGGAGCGCCCGGCGTCGCCTGGCAGCCCGGCGCGGTGTACAACAAGCGCAAACCGATGCCGGTCGCGTTCCGCGACGACGACGGGCGCGTGGCGCGGGAGTTGTGGGACCGCAGCGAGGAGATGATCGCCCGCGCGGGGTGACGACCCCGCGGAGCGGCGCGCCATGCGTCAGGGCCGGTCGAGCCGCTGCAGGCGCGCGACGTCGAAGCCCTCGCGGGCGGCGGTGCCGACGAGGCGGTCGTACGTGGCGGAGTCGAGCTGCGGGGCGCGCGACAGCACCCAGAGATACCGGCGATCGGGCGTGCCGACCAGCGCCGCGCCGTAGTCGTCCGTGAGATCCAGCACCCAGTAGTCGGCCCACACCATCGGCAGCCACGACAGGAAGCCGGGGGCGAAGCGCACCTTCAGCTTCGACGCCGGCCCGTGGCGATCGGCGAGCCGGGCGGCCCCCTCCGCGCGGTTGACGGCGCCGTCGGCCATGCGGCACGTGTTCACCACCGTGATGGTGCCGTCGCGGCGCAGTTCGTACTCCGCCGTCGCCTGGCCCACGCACTTGCGCTCGAACCAGCTCGGGAACCGCGCCACCTCGTGCCACACTCCGGCGTACCGCTCGAGGTCCAGCGACGGGATGGCCCGCACCGGTTCCGGATGCGCCTGCGCGGCGGCCCGTGTGGCGCTCATGACACCGAGCGCCGCCGCCAGCGCCAGGACGCCGACCGCACGCGACGACGGTCGCACCAACTTCGGTTGTCCATGCACTGCCCCTCCTGCTGTTCGCGGCGCGGAGCGCTCCCGCACCGGTTCGGCCGCCGACAGGAAGGTTAAGTCATCGGCATTCCGGAGCCCAGACATCGCCGCATATGGACCTGGACAGACGGCGCCCGCCGCGCGCCGTCCGGCATTCAGTCCTCGATCGGCTCGATCCCCTGCCGCCGCATCCGCTCGACGCCGTCCCGCATGGCCTGCAGCACGGCGGGCGCATGCCCGTGCCAGCCGGTGATCTCGCGGTTGATTCGCAGCGGGTGCCGCGAGCGGTACGACCTGGTCGGATTGCCCCGGAACTTCTTGTCGGTGAGGTTGGGGTCGTCCTCGATCGGGCCCGTCGGTTCCACGACGTAGATCCGGCCCGGCGCGTCGCCCAGGGCCAGCTCGGCGCCCCACACGGCGGCGTCGAGGGTGGCGGCCAGATACACGTAGGCCGCGATCCGGCCGGGCCGGCCGAAGTTGGCGGGCCGCCCCGGCTCGATCAGATCTCCCGGCGCGAGGTCGGCCCGCGTGCCGTGGTAGAGCGTCCACTCCGTGACCTCGCCGATCACCCGCAGCGGCTCGCGCGATCGCCACGACATGGACGGATGGCCGGCGGGCATCCGATCCGTCGCCGCGGAGGCGTCTTCGACGCGGCCCATCGGCTCCACGACGTAGACGCGGGCCGCGCCTTCACCGCTCGCGATCTCGGCGTCCCAGATGGCGTCGTCGAGATGGGGAGTCAGGTAGACGTACGACGGCATCGCGCCCGGCGCGATCGGGTCGCCGGAGTTCAGGCGGGCTCGGGTGCCGTGGTAGAATGTCGGCAAACCCCGCTCGTGGTTCGTCATGGCCGCCAACCTGTCACCGTCCCCCGGGCTTCCCGCAAGCCGGGGGGCCGTGGTTATCATTCATCCGGGAGGAGTCAGCCCCCCGCCGCAACGGCCCGCCGCCGCCCAAGCGCATACGCCACCACCCCGCCCGCCACGAGCAGCGCGCTCAGCCCCACGACCTTCACGACGTACCGCTC
>JBJKPA010000431.1:0-6851 GCA_046706905.1 Gemmatimonadaceae bacterium | reverse complement strand
CGGATGGTCTCGTCGGTGCGCTGGAGGAGCAGCACGCGCCAGCCGTCGGGATGCGGGTGGATGACGTACACCTCGACGGTGCCGACGTCGAGCGTGATCGGGGAACGGGACACGGGACCCGGGATCGAGTGGAGCGCGGCCGGAGCGGCCCGCGCCTCCCTCAAGTTACCCGGTGCCGGCGGCGCGGCAACGCGGCGCAGCTCGTCGAGCGAGGTGGCGCCGTCGAGGACGTGCGCCATGCCCGACTCCCAGAGACTGCGCATCCCGGCGCCGTGCGCCGCGTCGGCCAGCCGCTCGGTGGGCTCCCCCGCCGCCACGCGCCGCTCGAACTCGGGACCGGCGACGAGCACCTCGACGATGGCGAGCCGCCCCCGGTATCCCTCACCATGGCAGCGCGGGCACGCCGCTCGCTCGGCCACGGCGGGCGCGCGCGGCGAGGGACGCGCGCACTCGCAGCGCCGGCGCACGAGCCGCTGCGCCAGCACGCCCTTGACCGCGGTCGCGATCTTGTACGGCGCCACCCCGAAATCCGCGAGCCGGGTGACCGCGCTGGCGGCGTCGTTGGTGTGGAGCGTGGACAGCACCAGGTGCCCGGTGAGCGACGCCTGGATGGCGATTTCCGCGGTCTCGCGGTCGCGGATCTCGCCCACCAGCAACACGTCGGGGTCCTGGCGCATGATCGAGCGCAGCGCCGACGCGAAGGTGAGCCCGGCGCGCTCGTGCACCTGCACCTGGACGATGCCCGGGATGCGGTACTCGATGGGATCCTCGACGGTGACGATGTTGAGGTTCCGCTGCTGCAGCCGCTGGAGGGCGGCGTAGAGCGTGGTGGTCTTGCCGGAGCCGGTGGGGCCGGTGACCAGGATGAGCCCCTCGCGGCAGTCGAGCAGGGTCTCGATGCGCGCGCGGTCCTCGGCGCGGAACCCCATGGCGTCGAGCGAGCGGAGCGAGGAGCGGCGATCGAGGATGCGGATCACGACCTTCTCGCCGCGCGACGCGGGCAGCGTGGACACGCGGAGGTCCACGGCGGCCCCGTTGACGGCGACGCGGGCGCGGCCGTCCTGCGGACGCAGGCGGTCGGCGATGTCGAGGCCGGAAACGATCTTGATGCGCGAGACGAGCGGCCGCGCGATGCCGCGCGGCAGGGTGCGCACGTGGCGCAGCACGCCGTCGATGCGGTGCCGGACGGCGATCCCCTGCTCCTCCGGCTCCACGTGGACGTCGCTCGCCCCCGCGGCGACGCCGTCGGCGAGCAGCTCGTCCACGAGGCGGGTGACGCTGGACCCGTCGTCGTCCCCTGCGGTGGGGGGCGCGACCTCCTGGTCCACGGTCAGCATCTGGACCTCGTGCGTGAGGTCGGGAGCGGAGGGCGCCGAGCCTTCGAGATACACGCGGTTGACCGCGTCGAGCACGGCCGCCGGTGAGGCGAGAGCGAAGTGCACCTGGCGCCCGGTGGCGAACTCGAGGGTGCGCTCGCACTCGAGATCGAGCGGGTCGGCGGTGGCGAGCACGATCTCGCTGTCGGTGGCCCGCAGCGGCACGACGCCGTATTGCCGCGCCCAGCGCTCGGGGACGAGCGAGCGGGCGGCAGGGCTCACCACGGACAGATCGGCGACGGGAATCCCGAACCGGCGGGCGAGGACGCGCAGGCGTTCGCGCTCGTCAGCGGGGAGTGGTTCGCTCGCGGCGTCGAGGACGCGCTGGGGCCAGGAATCGCGGACGGCGGTCGCCATGGCCGATCATAGAGACCGGCGCTCGCGCGAGCGGCGTCGATTCGTTGCGGCGCGGAGCTTATTCGCGCTGGGCGGGCATCAAGAACAATTGGAACTGCAGATGATCCGGACGAACCGGATGAGACTGGTACTACAACTGCAACTACAACTACAACTACAACTGCAACGGCAACGGCAACGGCAAGAGCAACAACAACTGCATGACTGGGGGGCTGCAGGGGGAGACTCGGCGCGCGTAGCGCACGGAGTCTCCCCTTGAAGCCCCCTCGTTCAAGTCCGTTTCGTCCGGCCGTTGTCCGGATCGTCTGCCGTTCAGTTCCTGCCGTTCTTGATGCCCGCCCGGCGCATCAGAGAATGGGCCAGAACCCGCGCGTCGCGTCGAGAGAGAAGGTCCACCGGCCGCCGCTCGCCAGGCCGCGCGCCACGTCGAGGCGGATCAGGTCGAAGAAGCTGATCAGTCCGACGCCCACCGACGGAAAGACGCGCTGCTGCCGGATCACCCCGGGCGCGAGCGTCTGGAAGACGTTGCCGCCGTCGAGCCCCACGACGTTGAAGTACGGCGCGAGCGTCGCCTGCGCGGGGGAGCGGCCGAAGGTGCCGAGGGGAATCGAGACGAAGGGCACCGGGATGCGCAGCTCCACGCGCTGTGCCACGCCGCGCGTGCCGACGAGCCCGTGCAGCGGATAGCCGGGCCCCGTGACCGGGCCGCCCAGGTACACCATGTCCTGGGGCGGCTCCGCGCCGCGGTCGGCGCCCGTGACCTCGGCCGCCGTCTGCGCCACGATCTGGAGCCCGGCCACCTCGCGGCGCACGTCGGCCAGCGCCGAGAGCCCCCAGGAATCGGCCGGGGGGAAACTGCAGGTCGAGCCGCCGGCCACGGCGCACACATAGTGGCCGATCCGCTGCCGGCCATCGGCCCGCACCGAGCCCGTGACGTCGAACCCGAACAGGTCGAGCGGCGTGTCGCGCGCCGCCCCGAGCGACCCATGCCAGAGGTCGTAGGCCAGGGCAGGAATCGTGGCTGCATACTGCCCGAGCGCGGGCTGGGCATGCACCGTGACGGGGCGCTGATGCTCGGCGGCGCCGGACAGCGTCCACCGGAGGCCGGCGGCCGGAAACTCCAGCGCCGCCCCGGCCGAGATGACCTCGTCGGGCTCGGTGACGTCGCTCCCGAACTCCTGGGCGGCCAGACTGTTCGCGAGGCCCGAGCGCTCGGGCTCGAGGTGCGAATCGGCCAGCGTGCTCCCCACGAAGAGGCGCAGCGACGGCCCGGTGGCACCGCTGAAGGTCAGGGACGCCGTGCCGCGCAGCCGCCCGTCGGCCAAGCCGTACTCGGGATGGATGCCGAAACTGGTATGGGTGCCGAGCTGGCGCTCGAACCCGACGCCGACGGCGAGCCCCTGCACGCGGTTCACGTGGACCATCTCGCTGAGGCCGCTGGCGGCGAGCCGCAGCTTGTCCACGCGCTGCAGCGCCGACTCGCGCACGAGCGCCCGGGCCTCGGCCTGCACGCGGCGCACGTCGGCATCGGTCGTCACGCCGATGTCGGGCGGGAGCGAGTCCAGGATGTTGCCGTGCCAGGGGTACTTCTTGAGCTGGGACGGCGACGCCGTGGCGTAGGGGCCGCCGGCGAAGGTCTGGATGGGGATCGTCTCGTTGACCTTGTAGTCCGAGATCTCCCACCGGCCGCGGATGATGCCGCGCACGGGGTAGTCGAACCAGGTGCCCGTGCGGCGGATCTCGATCTCCTGGTGGCGGGGGAGCCAGTACTTGCCGTCGATGAGGCCGTTCTCGAGCACGATCGAGATGTCCTCGAGATCGGGGTCGATGAGCGCGGCGCGGGTGAAGCTGAACGCCATGCGCACCACCTGCCCCGTCCTCCGGTCCAGGTAGACCGCGCCGACCACGGCGGGCTTCGACTCGTCCCTGGGGCGGACCTTCACCTCGTAGACGTCGAACGTCTGGCCGGGAATCGTGATCCGGAGCGAGTCGGCGATGGCGTAGTCGTAGAGCAGCGGGCCGTTCTCGGCCAGCGGGTGGGGGGCGTCGCGGACCTCGTCGCCCTCCCCGATGCGGATGATGTTGGGGAAGTTGTTCTGGACGATGGCGAGGTGGTCGCGGTGGTAGTTGATGTCGGTGGGGAGCAGCAGCGTGTCGCGGCGGCCGATGATGCGCTGCTTGCTGAAGTCGGGGGCGCGCCAATAGACTTCGAGCGCCAGTTGGTCGGTGCGGACGATCTTGGGGGGCGTGGGAAAGCCCCGGCCGAGCTGGACGAGGAAGGTCAGGTAGCCGTGCGCGACGGCCTGGTAGGAGAGGAGGCCGGTGTCGGCGAGCTGCAGGGCGCGGCGCGCGATGGCCGTGCGCACGACGGCCATGGTCCGCGGGGAGTTCCACTCCGTCTGGGCCGTGGCGACGGCCGGCGTCAGCACGACGAGCCCGACGCACACGCCGCGCAGGGCCGCCCCGGCACGAGTTGCGAGAGTACTGAGCCTGCGAGGCATGGATTGGTGAAAGATCGCGCCACAGGACAAACGCAGTCAACGGTTCACGGTCAACGGGTTACCGTTAACCGTTGACCGTCACCCGTTAACCGCCGATGACCTTTCCCGCATTCCAGGCCCTGGCCCGCCCCGGCCACCTCGTGCCCGTGTGGCGCGACGCCGTGCTCGACACCGAGACTCCCGTCGCCGCCTTCGCCAAGCTCAAGCGCGGGCCCTTCTCGTTCCTGCTCGAGTCGGCCCCGGCGGGGAGCGAGACCTGGTCGCGCTACACGTTCATGGGCACCGAGCCGCGCGCCGCCTGGCGGCTGGTGAACGGCACGGTCGAGGACTGGACTCCGGCACGCGGCTGGCACAACGGACGCGCGCCGGCCGATCCCCTGGACGACCTGGACCGGCTGGTGAAGCGGTATCCGCCGGTGGACGTGCCCGAGCTGGGCGCGTTCTGGGCGGGGGCGGTGGGCTACTTCGGCTACGACGTGGTGCGCTACATCGAGCGGCTGCCCGCCGCCCCGCCCCGCGGGGTCGCGGCGCCCGACGCGCTATTCGTGTTCACCAATGTGCTGGTCGTGGTGGACAACCTGCGCTCGCGCGCCCGGTTCGTGGCCGCCGTGCCGGTGCCGGAGGACGCGACGGCGGCCGACCTGCGCGCGCTGTACGACCGCGCGGTGGCCGACATCGGCGACGCGATGGGGCGGCTGCGCGCGCCCGGATCGCTCCCCCCGCTGGCGCTCAACGAGGACGCGCCGCCGGCCGTGGGCACCTCGACCTACGCACGCGAGAAGTTCCTGGCCGACGTGGCGCGGATCAAGGAGTACATCGTGGCCGGCGACGCCTTCCAGGTGCTGCTCGACCGGCGCATCAGCCTGCCCGACGACGTCTCCTCCGACCTGCTCTACCGCGCGCTGCGCGTCGTGAATCCCTCGCCCTACATGTACCACCTGGAGCTGGACGGGGTGGAGCTGGTGGGAAGCAGCCCGGAGCTGCTGGTGCGCGTGGCCGACGGCCGCGTGACGGTGCGGCCGATCGCCGGCACGCGGCCGCGCGGGCGCACGGCGGCCGAGGACGAGGCGCTGAGCGCCGAGCTGCTGGCCGACGAGAAGGAGCGCGCCGAGCATCTCATGCTCGTGGACCTCGGGCGCAACGACGTGGGACGCATCGCGGAGTACGGCACGGTGGCGGTGAGCGACCTGATGGTCGTCGAACGGTATTCGCACGTGCTGCACATCGTGAGCCAGGTGGACGGCACGATGCGTGCCGGCCTCTCCGCGATGGACGCCTTCCGCGCCAGCTTTCCCGCGGGCACCATGACCGGCGCGCCCAAGGTGCGGGCGATGGAGATCATCGACGAGCTGGAACCCGAGCGGCGCGGCCCCTACGCGGGGGCCGTGGGCTATCTCTCGGCGGGCGGCACGCGCATGGATCTCGCGATCACGATCCGCACGTGCGTGATCGCCGGAGGCACGGCGTCGGTGCAGGCGGGCGCGGGGATCGTGTACGACTCGGTGCCGGAGCGCGAGTGGGACGAGACGGAGAACAAGGCGCGGGCGCTGCTCACGGCGATCGGGCGCGTGCGCACCCCGTCCGAGCCCGCCTAGTCTCCGGGCGCCCGGCGCCCCATATTCCGGCCACATGCCCCTCAAGTTGACGAGCGCGGATCAGACGCTGTCGTTCGAGCTGCGGCCCGGGGCGGCCCAGCTCGTGGGACGCGCCCCGACCTGCGACCTGCCGATCATCGATCCCACGATCTCGCGCCGCCACGCCGAAGTGGAATGCGCCGAGGACGGCGCGCTCGTGCGCGACCTGGGCTCGAGCAACGGCACGTTCGTGAACGGCGAGCGGATCCAGGAAGCGCGGATCCGGACCGGCGACCTGGTCACCTTCGGGAAGGTGGAGTTCGTGCTCGAGGAGGCGACGGTCCGCCAACCGGCGGCGGCGCCCGTGGCCGCCGCCGAGGAAGCCACGCCGTCGGGCGCGACGATCGTGCGCCAGCTCCCCGTGCGCGGGCAGACCCCCGCGACGTCCATGGAGCAGGTGCCCGCGCTCCCCGCCGACAAGAGCCGCGAGAAGCTCACCACGCTGCTCGAAGTCTCCAAGGGATTGGGGCGCGCCGTGGACACCGACGCGATCCTCGACAAGATCGTGCAGTACGCCTACCAGATCCTGGACGTGGACCGCGTGGCGATCCTGCTGCTCGACGATCAGGCCGAGCTGATCCCCAAGATCTCGCGGGACAAGCGCGGCGCCGACGCCCCGCGCATGGTGCCGCAGTCCATCGCCCGGGCGGCGGTGTCCGACAAGGTCGCGATCCTGTCCGACAACGCCGGCGAGGACACCCGCTTCGGCGGGCAGTCGGTGGTGCTGCAGCAGGTCCGCTCGGCGATCTGCACGCCGCTCATCGGGAGCGAGGACCGCGTACTGGGCGTGATCTACGTGGACAACGTGTCCACCACGCACCGGTTCACCGACGACGACCTGGACTTCGTGGTCGCATTCTCGGGGATCGCGGCGGTGGCCATCGAGAACAGCCAGTTCGCCGAGCGGATCCGGCGCGAGACGCTGGCCCGCAGCAACTTCGAGCGCTACTTCACGCCGCAGCTGGCCCAGCGCATCGCGACGT
>JBJKPA010000430.1:0-4854 GCA_046706905.1 Gemmatimonadaceae bacterium | reverse complement strand
GCTACAAGGACGAGGAGTTCATGCGCCTCGCCCTGATGGGGCAGAAGCTCGGCCACCAGGTGTTCATCGTCATCGAGCAGCTGAGCGAGATCGACGTGCTGCTCCGCGTGGCCGACGAGATGGAGGTGGCGCCCACGGCGGGCGTGCGGATCAAGCTCTCCTCGCGCGGGTTCGGCCGGTGGGCGGAGAGCGGCGGGGAGAAGTCCAAGTTCGGGCTCAACACCTCGCAGCTCGTGCAGGCGGTGGAGAAGCTGCGCGCCATGGGCCGGCTCGACATCCTCAAGCTGATCCACTTCCATCTCGGCTCGCAGATCACCGACATCCGGTTCATCAAGTCGGGGCTGCAGGAGATCTCGCGGTTCTACGTCGAGCTGCGGGCCATGGGGGTGGACATCACCCACGTGGACGTGGGCGGCGGGCTGGGGGTGGACTACGACGGCACCAACTCGACCTCCGACGCCAGCGTGAACTACTCCCTGCAGGAGTACGCCAACGACGTGATGTACACGCTGGCCGAGGCCTGCCGCGAGCACGAGCAGCCGATGCCGCACGTGATCAGCGAGTCGGGGCGGGCGCTCACCGCGCACCACGCGCTGCTCCTGCTCAAGGTGATCGACGTCGAGTCGGTGGCCGAGCAGACGCTGCCCGCGCTCACCGACGACGACCACCAGCTGCTGCACGAGATGGTGGCCGACCATCAGGCCGTGTCGCGCAAGAACGTGTCGCGCCGCCGGGTGAAGGAGATCTTCCACGACGCGACGTTCGACAAGGACCGCGCCCACGAGTTCTTCAACTCGGGCGTGGTGTCGCTGCGCGAGCGGGCGATGGCCGACCAGATCTACATCGCCACGATCAACGTCATCGCGCGGCTCTGCCGCCAGAACCGCGACGCCTACGACGACATCATCGCCGATCTCGAATCGCAGCTCGTGGACCGGTACTTCTGCAACTTCTCGCTCTTCCAGTCGCTGCCCGACAGCTGGGCGATCGACCAGCTCTTCCCGATCATGCCCATCCACCGCCTGGACGAGGAGCCCACGCGCTACGGGACGGTCCAGGACGTGACCTGCGACTCCGACGGCAAGATCGACCGGTTCGTGGGCGAGCGGAACGGCGCGCCGAGCCTCGAGCTGCACGAATTCCGCGACGGCGAGCCGTACGTGCTGGGCGTCTTCCTCACCGGGGCGTACCAGGAGATCCTGGGCGACCTGCACAACCTGTTCGGCGACACCAACGCGGTGCACATCCGCCTCGGGTCGAACGGCGGCTACGAAGTGTCGGACCTCGTGCACGGCGACACGGTGACCGAGGTGCTCAACTACGTGCAGTTCCGCGCGTCCGATCTGCTGCAGGTGTTCCGCCGCAAGGTCACCGCGGCCAAGTACCTCACGCGCCAGGAAGCGAACACGTTCATCGCGGACTACGTGGCCGGGCTCGAGGGCTACACGTATCTGGAGGGCGAGGCGGCGCAGTGATCGTTCCCCACGCGCTGCTGCTCGCGGCCGGCGGTGGGGGCGCGGAGGGGTCCGTCGCGCACGTCCTGATCGCGCTGGCCTCGATCTTCGTGGCCACCAAGGCGCTGGGCGAGCTGGCGCAGCGCTTCCGCCAGCCCGCGGTCCTCGGCGAGCTGATCGCCGGCGTGCTCCTGGGCGGATCGGTGTTCGGCATCGTGGACGCGTCGAATCCGGTCATCGCCGCGATGTCGGAGATCGGGGTCATCCTGCTGCTGTTCGAGATCGGGCTCGAAACCGACGTGCGGAGCCTGATCAAGGTGGGCGGCGTGGCGGCCACGGTGGCGATGGCGGGAGTCGCGCTCCCCTTCGGGGCGGCGTTCGTGGCCGCCGAAGCGCTGGGGCTGACGCACGTGCCGGCGCTGGTGTGCGGCGCGGCGCTGTGCGCGACCTCGGTCGGCATCTCGGCGCGCGTGCTCACCGAGCTCGGCATGCTGGACACGCCGGAAGGCCGCGTGGTGCTGGGCGCGGCCGTGATCGACGACATCATCGGCGTCGTGATCCTGGCCGTCGTCGCGGGGATCGTCGAGGGCGGCACGATGTCGGCGGCGCACGTCGGCCGCATCACGGGTGTGGCGGTGGCGTTCGTGGTCGCGGCCGTGCTCGTCGGGGCGCGCGTGGCGCCGCCGCTGTTCCGGGTGGCCGAGAAGATCCGCGCGGCCGGCGCCCTGGGCCTCGTCGCGATCGCGTTCGCGTTCGTCCTCTGCTGGCTGGCGCACGAGGCCGGCTCGGCGATGATCATCGGCGCCTTCGCCGCGGGCGTCGTGCTGCACGACCTTCCGCAGTGCGGGGAGCTGCAGACGTCCACCACGCGCATCGGGCACTTCTTCGTGCCGATCTTCTTCGCCAGCGTGGGCGCGGCGGTGGACCTGCGGGCGCTGATCACCGAGCAGGCGCTGGTCGTGGGCGGCGCGCTGATCGCGATCGGCATCCTGGGCAAGATGATCGCCGGGTTCGTGCCCTGGTGGTTCAAGGGCGACAAGGTGCTGGTGGGGGTGGCGATGGTGCCCCGCGGCGAGGTGGGGCTGATCTTCGCGCAGATGGGGCTGGCCACCGGCGGCATCGACGCCGCGCAGTTCGGCGCGATCATGCTGATGGTGCTCGTGACGACGTTCGTCACGCCGCCGGCGCTCGGGCAGGCCGCCGCAGTGCGTTCGCGCCGTCTGGAGGCGGAGCGCGAGCGCGGCATCGGCGATCTGGTGGCGGGCCGGCAGCGGGAAAAATGATCGCGCCGGCGCGACCTTCGCGCCGGCGCACTCGGCGTATCTTCGCCGTCCTACCGTCCTACCGTCCTACCGTCCTACCGTCCTACAGCCTTTCCGCCACCGCACTCCAGTTCACCACGTTCCACCACGCCTTGATGTAGTCGGCGCGGCGGTTCTGGTAGTGCAGGTAGTAGGCGTGCTCCCAGACGTCGAGCCCCATCACCGGGTGCTTGCCTTCCATCACCGGATTGTCCTGGTTGGGCGTGCTCATGATCGAGAGCGTGCCCTTGTCGTGGAGCAGCCACGCCCAGCCGGAGCCGAAGCGCGAGGCCGCCGCGGCGGCGAACTGCTCCTGGAACTTGGCGAAGTCGCCGAACGATTTCTTGATGGCGTCGGCCAGCTTGCCGGTGGGCTCGCCGCCCCCCTTGGGGCTCATGATCTGCCAGAACATCGAGTGGTTCCAGTGGCCGCCGCCGTTGTTGCGCACGGCGGTCCGGATGGCCTCGGGCACCGCATTGAGATCCTTGAGCAGGTCGTCGAGCGACTTCCCCTGGAGCGCCGGCGCCTTCTCCAGCGCGGCGTTGAGGTTCTTGACGTAGCCGCCGTGGTGCTTGTCGTGGTGGATCTCCATCGTGCGCGCGTCGATGTGCGGCTCGAGCGCATTCGTCGCGTACGGCAGGGCGGGCAACGTGAAAGCCATAGCGTTCTCCTTGGACGTCAGGCGTCCGGTGCGATATCGGGAGGAGCCGCCTGCCGGCGGGCGCGCAACCACGCCACACCGCCCGGCATGAGCGACAGCACGATCACTGCCATGATCACCACGTCGATGTGGCGATCGATACCTGGAATGTAACGACCCAGGAAGTATCCGATGAACAGCATCCCCCAGATCCAGAGCAGGCCGCCGATCACGTTGAACAGCGTGTACCGGCGGAAGTCCATCTTCGCGACCCCGGCCACGACGGGCACGAACGTCCGCACGATCGGCATGAACCGCGCGATGAGCACCGTCGCGCCCCCGTGCTTCTCGTAGAAGTCGTGCGCCCGCAGGAGATGCTTGCGCTTGAAGAGCAGCGAGTCGGGGCGTGCGTACAACGCCTGCCCGGTGACGAGCCCGATGTAATACCCCGAGGTGTTCCCGGCGATCGACGCGAGCGAGAGCAGGAGCCCCACGACGTAGACGTCGAACTGGCCCAGCGCCGCGAACAGCCCGGCCGTGACGATCAGCGAATCGCCGGGGAGGAAGAACCCCACCAGGAGCCCGGTCTCGGCGAAAATGACCGCCGTGAGCCCCACGTACCCGCCCCAGGTGATGAGTTCCCGAACGTTGGTGAGGCGGTGGAAGAGGTCGAGCAGCTCGTGCATGGCTCTCCGGGACCTGGTGAACGTGTCGCGAACCTTGGAAACTCAGGGGTCGCGGCTCGCAGGTCAACGGCGGCGGGGCGGGGGACCGCCCCTTCCCGCCGTCCCCGCGCGGTATTGTAGTGGTATTGTAGTACCGTAGTTCCCCGTCCTACCGTCCTACCGTCCTACCGTCCTACCGACTCACCGAATTGCGCCGTCTCGTCGTCGTCTCCCACACCCACTGGGACCGCGAGTGGTACCATCCCGCCGTGCGCTTCCGGCAGCGGCTCGTCCCCCTCGTGGACGAGCTGCTCGATGAGCCGCCGCGGGACGGCGCGAGCTTCCTGCTCGACGGCCAGACGGTGGTGCTGGACGACTATCTGGCCGTGCGTCCGGAGCGCGCCGCCGAGCTCGCCGCCCTCCTGCGGTCGGGCGCCCTGGAAGCCGGGCCCTGGCTCGTGCTCGCCGACGAGTTGATCCCCGGTGGCGAGGCCCTGGTGCGCAACCTCCTCGCCGGCCGGCGCACCATGCGTGCCATGCGCGCCCAGTCCCCGCCGGTGCTCTACTGTCCGGACTCCTTCGGCCACCCCGCGGCGCTGCCCGAGCTGGCCCGCGGCTTCGGCCTGGAGATGATCGTGCTCTGGCGGGGCTACGGCGGCGGCCGGTGGCCCGCCGGCGACGCGGCCTGGTGGCGCGCGCCCGACGATGACCGCGTGCTCCTCTACCACCTGCCGCCGGACGGCTACGTGTTCGCCGCCAATCTCCCGGCCGCGCCCTCGTCGTCGGCCGGGAGA
>JBJKPA010000429.1:0-9306 GCA_046706905.1 Gemmatimonadaceae bacterium | reverse complement strand
GAGGAGCAGCGCCGGCCGGTTGGCCAGCGAGCGCGCGATGGCCACGCGCTGCTGCTCGCCCCCCGAGAGCTGGGTGGGCCGGTGATCGGCGCGCGCCTCGAGCCCCACGTAGCGCAGCAGCTCGCGCGCACGCGCGCGCCGCTCGCCCTTCTTCATCCCCGCCTCGGCCATCGGCAGCTCCACGTTCTCGGCCGCCGTGAGCGCCGGCATCAGATAGAAGCGCTGGAACACGAACCCGATGTGCAGCAGCCGGAAGCGCGTCGCCTCGCGGTCGGACAGCGACTCGACCGGCTTGCCCTGGATGCGCACCGAGCCCGCCGTCGGACGATCAATGGCGCCCAGCAGGTTGAGCAGCGTGGACTTGCCGCACCCCGAGGGGCCGACGATCGCCACGTAGTCACCCTGCGCGACGTCGAGCGACACGCCCTGCAGCGCGTGCACGGGCGCGTCGCCCATCGCGTAGTCGCGGCGCAGGTCGCGCGCGCCGATCACCAGCGGCGCGTCGGTCATGC
Organism: Gemmatimonadaceae bacterium; assembly: GCA_046706905.1. GTDB lineage: Bacteria > Gemmatimonadota > Gemmatimonadetes > Gemmatimonadales > Gemmatimonadaceae > JAGWRI01. The sequence continues at coordinate 8,794 of JBJKPA010000429.1, read as the reverse complement.
CACGGCCTCCTCGCGCAGGGTACTCGCGATGGGAAGCGACGCGCCGCGCCACGCCGGATAGACGCCGGCCAGCACCCCCGCCGCGGTCAGCAGCCCCAGCGCCACCCACGCGTCGCGCGGCTGGAAGAGGAAGAAATCGATCGCCGCCGGCAGCCCCGGGAACTGCGCCAGGATCCCGTTGAGATAGTTCGCCGTCACCAGCCCCAGCCCGAGGCCCAGGATCGCGCCGGACAGCATGATCGCCACCCCCTCGAGCATCACCTGCGCCACGATGCTGCGCGTGGACACGCCGATCGCGCGCATCACCGCGATCTCCCCCAGCCGCTCGTTCACCGACACGGTGACCAGCGTCGCCACGAGCAGCACGCCCACGGTGAGGCTCACCGAGCCCAAGATGAACGCGAGCTGCCGGAAGTAGCTGAGCCGCTGGTCCACCTGCTTGAGCGCCGACGCCGTGGAAATCACCGAAACGCGCGGGATCGCGCGCGCGATCCACCGCTGCACCGAATCGGCGTCGGCGCCGGCGCGGAGCCGCAGCATGAACAGCGACACCGGATCGCCCGTGGCGCCGGTCATCGCGCGCAGCGTGGCCAGCGGCACCGCCATCGCCCGGGGATTGGCCGGCGTGTAGATGAAGTGCGCCGTGCCCACGATCGCGAGCCGCCGCGCGCGCGTCACGATGCGGAGCTGCGCGTCGTATCCGCCGGCCACCTCCAGCGTGTCGCCCACGCGGGCGTGCGCCGCGGCGAGGAATTCGTCGCTCACCACGGCCTGGTCGGCGCCGGCGATGTCGTGGCCGGTGCGCAGCTCGTAGTCGCCCTGCACCGCGGGGTTGATCCCGATCGCCACGGCGGTCACGCCCCCACCGTCCGGGCGGACCACGTGGAGCTGCCCGCCGAGCACCGGGCTCACCGTCACGATGTCGGGGTTCGTGCGGAGCTGGGCCATGATCGCGCCCGCGCTGTCTATGCGCGCGTCGGTGTCGAAGGGAAGCGTGCCCTTGGGGGCGAGCCGGATCGTGAAGCCGCGCAGGTCCAGCAGATCCCGGAACGACGCGCGCATCCCGCTGGCCAGCATCACCATGTCGAGCAGCAGCGCCGCCGAGACGGCCACGCCGATCACGGCGAGCGCGGTGCGCGTGCGGCGGCCGGCGAGCGCGGCGCGGGCGAGGGTCAGGAGCACGCGGTCACCGTCCGAAGAGCGCCAGTGGGGGAACGCGGGTGAGCCGCCGCGCGGCGAAGAATCCGGCCACGACGCCCAGCACGAGCGAGAGCGCGACCGAGAACGCCACGACGTCCGGCGTCACGATGGAGAACGCCAGCGGCGTGCGGTACACGCCGCGGTAGTGCTCGTTGACCAGCACCGAGATCGCCACGCCGAGCCCCACGCCGAGCACGCTGCCGGCGCCTGCGACCAGCGTGGCCTCGAGCACGATGGAGCGGAGCACCGTGGCCGCCGAGATCCCCATGAGACGCAGCGCCGCCACGTCGCGCCGCCGCTCGTCCACCTTGAGCAGCATGATGCAGAGCAGGAACACGGCGCTGGCCACGATCGTGATCACGCCGATGGCGCGGTGAAACCGGCTCACCACGAGGAAGGTCTGCGACGTCTCCACGGCGATGTCGCGCGAGCGGTGCGCCTCGAAGCCGAACGCGGCGTCGTTGATCACCGCCATCGCGCGCGCGGTGGCCGCGCTGTCGCGCGTGGCCACGGCGAACCGGTCCACGCGGTCGCCGTAGCCGACGAGCGCCTGGAGCTGGTCGAGGTGCATGAGCACGCGGTAGTCGTGGCGGGCGATCTCGGAGGGATCGGCCGAGGCGCGGATGACGGCGCCCACGATCACCGTGTCGGCGGGACCGGTGGGAGTGGCGCGGATCAGCACCCGGTCGCCCACGCGCAGGTGCGCGTCGGCGGCCAGCCGGTCGTCAATCGCGATCGTCCGCGGCGCGGCGGCGCTTCGCGCCCCGGCCTGAACCGGAGCGTTTCCGAGAACGGCCTGGAGCGCGAGCAGCGCCGCGAACAGTACCGGCATGCTCCAAAGCTATCGCCGCGGGGGGCATCACGAGCACGTGCCGCGCCAGCTCGGGGCCGATCTGCCGGCGCGAGCGCTCCACCCGCAGAGTGATCGGGCCGCCGTACGGGGCGCGCAGAATTACCTGGACACGCGCCCCCGGCCTGATGCCCAGCCCGCCCAGATAGCGCAGCCGGTCGGGGTCGTCGTCCTCCACCCGCTCAACGCACACCTCGGCGCCGTCGGGGAGGTCGTCGAGCGACACCAGCCGCCGCTCGTCCATCGAGCCGTCGCGGGCCGGGATCGGCGCGCCGTGCGGATCGGTCTCCGGCTCGCCGATCGCCGCCGCCATGCGGTCCACCAGCTCGTCCGACGCGGCGTGCTCCAGCCGCTCGGCCTCGTCGTGCACGCGGTCCCAATTGTAGTTGAGCGCCTGGGCGAGGTAGGCCTCGATCACGCGGTGGCGGCGGATCGTGCGCAGCGCCGCGGCGCGTCCGGCGTCGGTGAGCCGCGCCCCGCGGTAGCGCTCGTGCGCGATGAGGCCCTGCTCGGCCAGCCGCCGCACCATCCCGCTGGCCGACGCGGGGGCGATGCGCAGCGCAGCGGCGATCTCGTTGGTCCCGGCGGCGTTCCCGCTCCGCTCCAGCTCGTAGATCGCCTTGAGGTAATCCTCGACCGGGGCGGTGAGCGGGGGGGCGGGACGGGCCGTCATTATTTCGTGGCCCGGAGCAGGAGCACCGGCACCTTCACACGGTGCTGCACGCGCGTGGCCGTGACGCCGAACAGGAGATCGGCCAAAAAGCGGTGCCCGTGCGTGCTCATCGCCACCAGGTCGCACCCGCGCTCCTGCACCCACTTCACGATCTCGGTCACCGGATCGCCGTACGCCAGCTCCGACTCGGCGGAGATGCCGGCGTCGGTGAACTCCTTGCACACGCGCTCGAGGTAGGCCGTGTCCTCGCGGATCTCGGGGCTGATCGCGTCGGCGCCGTAGGTGCGCGCCGCCCAGCCGTCGGCCACGTGCAGCAGCACGACGTGGCTGTGCGCCATCTTGGCCAGCGGCATGACGTGCTCGATGATGGCCCGGTCGGTGGGCGTCGCGTCGAGCGTCACGAGGATCTTGCTGTACATGGCACTCCGGGTCGCGCTAATGCCCCACGAGGACGTGCATCGCCTGCCCGACGGCCGAAGGCAGACCGTAGAAATCGAAGCCGGTGATGAGCAGCGCCGAGCCCCATCCCGCGACGAGCAGGAACCAGCCCAGCCGCCACTTGCCCATCCGCTTGCGAGAGCTGGCGAAGTGCAGCAGCGGGAACATCGCGAACGGAAGCTGCAGCGCCAGCACCACCTGGCTCAGCACCAGCAGATCGTTGACGTTGTCGGCGCCGCGGATCGCGATGAAGATAACCGTCGGAATGATGGCCAGCGAACGGGTGATCACGCGCCGCGTGGCGGGCGAGATCCGCCACCGCATGAACCCCTCCATCACGACCTGGCCGGCCAGCGTCCCCACAATCGTCGCACTCTGGCCGCTGGCCAGCAAGGCGACGGCGAACAGCGTGCTCGCGGCGACCGTGCCGAGCAGCGGGGCCAGCGTGAGATAGGCGGCGCGGATCCAGTCGGTGGACGCGTTGAGCGGCACCACCTGGCCGCCGGCGGCGGTCACGCTGTCCTTGCCGAAGAAGACGATGGCCGCCAGCACCAGGATCGCGGCGTTGATCAGGAACGCCACCGACAGGTTGAGCGTCGCGTCGATGGTGTTGAAGCGGATCGCGCTCCTGATGGACTGCTCGTCCTTCTGGAACCGGCGGCTCTGCACCAGCGCCGGATGCAGGTACAGCACGTGCGGCATCACGGTGGCGCCGATGATCCCGATCGCCACGTACACCATGGCCGGCGAGTGCAGGTTGGGCGAGATGAGCGCCCGTCCCATCTCGGCGAAGCTGGGCTGCGTGGCGGGCAGCACGAAGATCTCGAGGAAGTAGCAGACGAAGATCGTGGCGACGAGCACGAACACCACGGCCTCCACCGTGCGCATGCCGTAGCGCTGCAGGGCCAGGAGCGCCAGGACGTCCACGCCGGTGACGATCACCGCCCAGAGCAGCGGGATGTGGAACAGCAGGTTGAGCGCCACCGCGCTGCCCAGCACCTCGGCCATGTCGCAGGCGATGATCGCCACCTCGGCCAGCAGCCAGTTGGGCACGCGGGTCCACTTGGGGTACCAGTCGTAGCAGCACTGGGCGAGGTCGCGCCCGGTGACGACGCCGAGGCGGGCGGCGATGACCTGGAGGAAGATCGCCATGACGCTGGCCAGGGCCACGACCCAGAGCAGCCCGTACTTGAACTGGGCGCCGCCCTGCAGGTCGGTGCCCCAGTTGCCGGGGTCCATGTAGGCGACGCTGACCAGGATCGCGGGCCCGTAGAACGCCACGAGCTGCTTCCAGAAGCCCATCTCGGGGGCGGGCACGGGCACGCTGCCGTGGATCCCCTCCAGGGACAGGTCGCGGGCGTGCGGGGGCCTGGGCGCCGGGCCGGTGGGCGGCGGCGCCTCGGGGGGAGCGTCGGGCGGAGCCGAGTGGTCGGAGGGCTGGTTCATCGAGTCTTACCTAATCCAGATATTAGGCATGGCTAACTTTCCGCACAACCCCCGGCCGCCCGCGGGTTGCCCCTGGGGCCCGGCGGGCGGATATTCCCCGCCCCCCGCCCTTTTCGGAGATCCGATGCCCGATCCAACGCCCGCCGCCCCCCCGTTCGGCCTCTCCCGCATCGGGCAGATCGCCGTCGTGGTCCACGACCTGGACCGCGCCACGGCCTTCTACCGCGACGCGCTGGGGATGAAGCTGCTGTTCGCGGCGCCGCCCAACCTCGCCTTCTTCGACGCCGGGGGCACGCGGCTCATGCTCGACGGCGGGGCGGAGCCCGAGTTCGACCACCCGGGCTCGATCCTCTACTTCGACGTCCCGGACGTGCGCGACGCGTACGCCACGCTCAGGGGGCGCGGCGTGCCGTTCATAGACGAGCCGCACATGGTGGCGCCGATGCCCGACGGCGACCTCTGGATGACCTTCTTCAAGGATCCCGTCGGCAACACGATGGCCGTGATGTCGGTGCTCCCGCGGGGGTAGCCCTCAGGCGGAGCGCAGCAGGGTGACGAGCTGGCGCATCATCCGCTCGGTCATCCCCCACACCTGGAAGTCGCCCCAGCGGAACACGGGACGCTCCTCCACGCCGAGCGTGCGGATCGCGATGGGCGCCGTGCCCCAGTTGCCCTCGTCGAGCAGGGCGTCGAGGGGCACCCAGCCGTAGCCCGCGACCTCGCGGCTGGGGGTGATCGCGGTGCCGCCGGCCACGACGGCCACGAAGGGGCGCACGAGGATGGGCGGGAGCACCGGCGTGCGCGGGTGGATGTCGTCCAGCGTGCCGAGCATGCGGCCGCGGCGTGCCAGGTCTATGCCGGTTTCCTCAAGCGTTTCGCGGACGGCGGTGGCGGCCAAGTCGGGATCGGCGGGCTCCATGCGCCCCCCGGGCCAGGCGACGTGGCCGCTCCACGGGTCGCGGTCCACCTCGGCGCGGCGAATGAGCAGCAGCTCGGGGCCCGTGGCGCCGGGGCGGAAGGTGGCCGCGGTGGCGGCGTAGCGCACGGGGCGGCCGGGGTCCACGATCTGCCCGGGGTGCTGGGCCAGCACGCGGGCCAGCCGCGCGATGTCGGGTTGCTCCAGAAACGCGTCGAGCGGCGTCATCCCACCCCGCCGCGGTCAGTCTTCGACGTCGCCGCCGGCGTCCACCCAGCCGCGGAATCCCTCGCGCATCGACGTGACGTTCCGGTAGCCCATGATCTCGAGCGTCTCGGCGGCGAAGGCCGAGCGTTGCCCGTTGGAGCAGTAGGTAATGACCATCGCGTCGCGCGGCACGAGGGCTTCGATCTTCGACTCGAGGTTGCCGCGGGAAATGGCCAGCGCTCCCGGTATCCGACCCAGGGCCGTCTCGTTGGGATCGCGCACGTCGAGGAACACGATGTGCTCGCGCCGCCGGAAGCTGTCCAGGGCACTCGCCACCGAGGTCTCGGTGATGCGCGATCGGACTTCGTCGAGAAGTTGTTGACCCGTTTTCATTCGGAGATGGGGGTGCTGGTGGGGTGGTACCAAAGTAACCGCATGGCGAGGCTGTTGAAAGGTAAGACGGTAGGACGGTAGGACCGTAGGACGGCAAACGATGAAACGCCGTCCACCAACTACCGTCCTACCGTCCTACGGTCCTACCGTCAGCCGGCGCGCATCAGCATCGAATTCCGCCTCACTCCCCAGCGGCACCGTCCATTGATCCGCGACATGCCCCACCGGCACCCCGGCGATGCACGGGACCCGCAGCGCGTCGGCCACCTCGCGCAGCACCGCCTCCAGGGTGCGCGAGCCGCCGGAGTCGGGGCGCGCTTCGGGCGTGTTGGTGAACTGCCCGAACACGAGCCCCGTGCAGGTCGCAAAGGCGTCACCAAGACGGAGCGTGAGCAGCATCCGCTCGATGCGGTAGACGTCCTCGTTCACGTCCTCGATCACGACGATCGCGTCCTGATAGCTGGGGGCGAAGGCGGTGCCGGCCAGCGCGGCGAGGAGCGCCAGGTTGCCGCCCACGAGACGGCCGCGCGCCCTGCCCCCGCGCAGCGTCTTCGCCTGGGCGGCGGCGCCGCAGGAGTCCGTCTGCTTCACCACCGCCCGCTCCAGCGAGTCGCGGGTGAACGGGGTCAGCTCGGCGCGCCCCACGGGGGCGTGGTAGGTGACCAGGTCGCAGCGGGTGGCGACCGCCGAGTGGAGGGCGGTGATGTCGGAGTAGCCCATGAGGGCTTTGGGATGGCGGCGCAGGGCGCCGTAGTCGAGCAGCTCCATGAGGCGCATGGCGCCGTAGCCGCCGCGCAGGCACCAGACGCCGTCTATGGAATCGTCGCGAAGCGCGGCGTTGAGGTCGTCCAGCCGCTGCTGGTCGGTGCCGGCGAAGTAGCCGTCGCGGGCCAGGACCCAGTCGCCGGGCACCGGCTCCCAGCCGAAGCCGCGCGCGTTGGCGCGGGCGCGTTCCAGGTCTTCGGGGCCGGTCAGCGGCCCGGAGGGGCAGACCAGGGCGACGCGCGCGCCGGGCGCCAGCGGCGGGGGGTGCTTCACGGGGCGCGGTGCACGCGTACGGTCATGGCCGGGATTGTAGGAGCTTGCCCGTGACGGGTCAACGCGGCGCGGGCGGTTGGCGCGAGTGCCGATCGGGGCCCACCTTTCGTGCGTGCCGATCGCCTCGAATTCCCGTCCCCGACCCCGCACCCGCCCCCAGCCGTGACCACCGGCCTCGCCCTGCTCCTCTCTCTGCCCTGGGTGCTGGCGCCCCTCGTGGTGCTGCTCCGGGCGCGGAACTCCCGGTCGCTGGACGAGTGGTCGGACGTCGTGCCGCCGCCGGTGCCGCTGGTGTCGGTGGTGATTCCGGCGCGCAACGAGGCGCGGAACATCGAGCGGTGTCTGCGCTCGGTGCTGGCCACGTCGCATCCGGCGGTGGAGGTGATCGTGGTGGACGACCATTCCACCGACGGCACCGGGGGGTTGGCGCGGGCGGTGGCGGAGGACGACGCGCGGGTGCGGGTGATCACGCCGGAGCCGCTGCCCGAGGGGTGGTTCGGCAAGCAGTGGGCGTGCACGGCGGGCGCGCGCGAGGCGCGGGGGGAGATCCTGCTGTTCACCGACGCCGACACGGCGCACGGGCCCGATCTCATCGGGCGCGCGGTGAACGCGATGCGGGCGCGCGGGGCGGAGCTGCTGACCGTGGCGGGGCGGCAGGAGATGGGGAGTTTCTGGGAGCGGGTGGTGCAGCCGCAGTTCTTCGGGCTGCTGCTGGCGCGGTACGGGGGGCTGGAGCGGATCAGCCACGCCACCGACCCGCGCGAGGCGATCGCGAACGGGCAGTGCATCTTCATGACGCGCGCCGCGTACGACGCCTCGGGGGGTCACGAGGCGGTGCGCGGGCAGCTCGTGGAGGATCTGGCGCTGGCGCAGCGGTTCGTGTCGCAGGGGCGCACGATCGCGGTGGTGCTGGGGCTCGACCAATTCCGGACGCGGATGTACACGTCGCTGGGCGAGGTGGTGCGCGGGTGGCTGAAGAACGTGTACGTGGGGGGGCGCGAGGCGGCGCCGTTCGGGCGGGTGGGGCGCGCGGTGTATCCGCTGATCGTGATCGCGGCGCCGGTGTTCGCGCTGCTGCCGGCCGCGGTGCTGCCGCTGGGGTTCTTCGGGGCGCTGCCGGCGTGGACGTTCATGTGGGCGCTGCCGGGGGCGCTGGTGGCGCTCTTGTTCTGGCTGGCGTACTACGCGTGGGAGCAGTTGCCCCTATGGTATGCGCTGCTCTATCCGCTGGGGCTGGCGCTGGTGCTGTACATCGTGCTGCTGGCGTTCGTGCGGGGGCCGAGGGTGCAGTGGAAGGGGCGGACCTACATCGCGCGGTAGCGCACTCGATTACACTTCGGCAACGACCGCAGTAGTGCATGGCCTTGTCCCCCGACAAGGAACCCATTCATGCGACACGTCAGCCTCCGGCTGGCGGCGCTGGGCGTCGCCCTGGCGTTTGCCCTGCCGGCCCCCGCCGCCGCGCAGCGCGCCGAGTCGCGCGACAGCGCGCGCACCCTCCCCGGCGTGACCTCGACCGCGACGCGCACGCCGTCGCTCGTTCTCACCACGCCACTGGCGATCACCGAAATCGCCGCGCCCGACCTTCACACCACGCGCGGGTTCGGGCTGGACGAGGCACTCACCCTCGTTC
>JBJKPA010000428.1:0-3374 GCA_046706905.1 Gemmatimonadaceae bacterium | reverse complement strand
GGCCAGGAAGCCGCGGCGGGCCAGCGGGGCGGGTGTGGGGGCGCGCGGCGTCATTTGTGCTTCTCCGGGGGTGTGGGCTTGCCGGGGCCGGCGGCGAGGGTGAGCCGCTGGGTGCTGTCGGGGCGCTCGAAGCGCACGACGTGGCCGCGCACGGCCACGTACGGGGTGGTCGCGGTATCGAGCGGCGTGGCCACCAGCTCGACGCCCGAATCGGCCGCCGAGATGATCACCGAGCCGGTGCCCGCGTTGGTCACCTTCAGGTTGGCGGGCGCGGCGAGGAGCAGCGTGTGGTCGGGGCGCTCGGCGAACATCGGCGCCTGGATGCCCAGCTTGAGCGTGCCGGTGACGGTGACGGTGAACCGGACGTGGAGGGAATCGCCGCCGGCCGCCGCGACGTGGACGCCGAAGCCCGGGGGCGGCGGCGGCGTGGGCTTGGCGGGGGGTTGCCGGCGGCAGCCGGCGGCCGCGAGGGCAATAGCGAGGGGGAGGGGGGCGAGGAGTCGAAGGGTTCGTGGCATGAGCGGAAGATGGAGCGGAACGGGGCGGGCGGCTACTGGGCCGGCGGCGTGTCGGGGGTCACACCGTGTGCATACAATGCGGCGCAAGGATCGGTCGGCGAATCTGGGCGCAGGGGGTCCGTTGGGGGGGCCGACGTCGTATATTGGCGGTGCCCCTGTCCCTCACGCCCCGTCTATGCCGTCGCGCAAATCGTCGTCCCGCGCCAAGCGTGCCCGGACCGCCCGGGGGGCCGCCCGTTCCGCCCCCGTGGCCCATGGATCGCGCCCCGAACAGGTCTACACGCGCCTGCGCGATCTCATCGTGCAGGGGCTCGTCGCGCCCGGCAGCCGCATCGTCGAGACGGAGATCGCCACGCGCCTCGGGGTGAGCCGCACGCCCGTGCGCGAGGCGTTGCAGCGGCTGCAGCAGGAGGGGTACGTGATGGGCGCCCCGGGGGCGCAGCAGTCGCGGCACACCGTGGCTCCGCTCACGCGCGACGACGTGCACGAGCTGCTCGACATCGTGGGCGCGCTGGAGGGCGTGGGGGCGCGGCGGGCCGCCGAGCTGGACGCCGAGCCGCGACGGGCCCTGATCCGGGAGCTCCGGACGCTGAACGTGGAGTTCCAGCGGGCGGCCCGGGCCACGCCGGTGGACCACAGCCGGCTCTACGACGCCGATGAACGTTTTCATCGCCGGGTGGTAGAAGCCGGGGAGGGCCCGCGGCTCATCGCGATGCACGACGCGTCCAAGCCGCAGGCCGAGCGGTACATCCGGATGTACATCAGCATGCTCACCGGCGACATCCGGTCGTCGGTGGACGAACACGACGCGATCATCGACGCGATCGACGAGGGTCGCCCGGAAGACGCACAGCGCGCCGTGGAAACGAACTGGCGTCACGCCGCGGACCGGCTGGCCCACGTCATCGACGTGGTCGGCGAACGCGGCAGCTGGTAACCCCAACCACCCCCAAATCGCGGGGCACTTTCCGTGAAGAAATTCGCTCTCTTGCTGTTGCTCGTACCCGCGCTGTTCGGCTGCGACACCAAGGCCAAGCAGCAACTGGTCGAATTGGCCAAGGCCGATTCGCTGCGCCAGGATTCGCTCCTCAACGTGAAGAACCAGCTGCTGAACGACATGCTGGTCTCCACGCAGTTCATCAACGACATCGACGCCGAGATCGCCAAGGCGCGCAACATGCCCAAGGCGAAGGAACGCGAGGCGCTGGCCACGCCGGCCGAGGCCGCCAAGATCAAGGAAGACCGGCAGGACGTGCTGAACAAGATCCACACGCTGGTCCAGCGGCTGAACACGACCGACGCGCGGCTGCGCCAGGTCCGGCTGCAGGCGGCGTCGCTGTCGCAGCACGACTCCTCGCTGATGCAGCAGATCTCGCAGTACGAGCAGACGATCGCCGAGTTCAAGCAGACGGTCGAGCGGCAGCGCGCCGAGTTCCAGGCGATCGTCGATTCGCAGAACGTGATGATCGCCGGACTGAAGGGAAAGGTGGATACGCTGAACACGGCGGTGGCCACGCTCACCACGAAGCAGGACGCGGCGTACTACGTCTCCGGCACGCGCGACGACCTGCTCAAGATGGGCGTCGTGGTCGAGGACGGCCGCAAGCCGTTCCTGCTGTTCGGCGACCGGCCGGTGAAGATCGCGCCGACGCTGGACACGACGGCGTTCACACGGATCGATCTGACCAAGGACACGAGCATCGCGCTGCCGGCCGGCCGGTATCTGATCTTCTCGCGGCAGGATCCGGCGTATATGACGCCGTATCAGCTGGAGGACAACAAGATCGTGGGCGGGATGCATATCACGCAGCCGGAGAAGTTCTGGGCGACGTCGAAGTTTCTGGTGCTGATGAAGCACTAGAAACGGCGGGAACAGATTACCGAAGGCTGAGAGCTCTGAGCTGACAGCCATGAGCCGTCAGCCACAACTGCACACGGGACCCCCCTCTGCTCGGACGGATGAGTAGAGGGGGGTCCCGTCGTAGTTGCCGATGGCTGAGAGCTATCAGCCACCGGCCCTCAGCTTTCTGTTGCCGTTCCGCCGTTCACCACTCCCGCTTCTGCTCCGCCGATTCCTCCGACAACTTCAGATAACTCTCGTACCGCTCCACCCCCACCTCCCCCCGCTCCACCGCCGAGCGGACCTCGCAGTCCGGCTCCACCCCGTGGCGGCAATCGGCGAACCGGCACTGCTCCCGATGGACCCGGATCTCCGGGAAGCACAGATCCAGCCGCTCCACCGGCAGCTCCCACATCCCCACCTCGCGCAGCCCCGGCGTATCCACCACGTACCCGCCCTCCGGACCGGGCAGCGGGTGCAGCGACGCCCCCACCGTCGTGTGCCGTCCCTTGTTCACCGACGCGCTGATCTCGCCCACCCGCAGCTCGAGCCCCGGATAGAGCGCATTGATCAGCGACGACTTCCCCGTGCCGCTCGGCCCCGTGAGCACCGACGTCCGGCCCGCCAGCGCGCGCCGCAGCACCTCGATCCCGTCGCCCCGCTTGGCGCTCGTGAAATGCACCGGGTAGCCCGCCCGCGGATACTCCGTGAACCGCGCGTGCGCCACCTCGGGGCCCACCAGGTCGACCTTGTTCACCACGATGCGGGCCGGCAGCCCGTTGGCTTCGGCGATGACCAGGAACCGGTCGAGCATGCGCGGGTGCGGCTCCGGATTGGCCGCCGCGAACACGATCACCACCTGGTCCACGTTGGCGGCGATGATGCGTTCGCCGCGGCCGCCCCCGGGCGCGCGGCGCGCCAGCCGCGAGGTCCGCGGCAGGATCTCGGCGATGGCCAGCGCGTGCCCGCGCACGTCGCGCTCCAGCCGCACGCGGTCGCCCACGGCGAGCTTGAGC
>JBJKPA010000427.1:0-3197 GCA_046706905.1 Gemmatimonadaceae bacterium | reverse complement strand
ACCGGTGGCAGCGGCTGGGCGGTCCGATCGGCGCTGCGCTCGACGCGCCGGATCCGATTCCCGATGCGCAGGTGCGCCGCTGGGTGGCCGCCGTCGGCCGCCTCTACCTGCCCGGCTTCTTCCGGCTCGCCTCCGCGCGCTGGATGGCGCGGCTCGAGCAGGGACGGGCGCCCGCGCCGCGCCGGGTACGCGCGCTCTATCGGCGCGCGCTGCGCGCCGCGTTCCGCGACCCCGTGGATCTGCGCGATCTCGCCCTCGACGGCGACGACCTGCGCCGCGCCGGCATTCCCGCCGGTCCCGAGCTGGGGCGCATCCTCCAGGCGCTGCTCGACTGGGTGCTCGAGGATCCGGCGCGGAACACGCCGGCGGCGCTGATCGAGCGCGCCGAGGCGTTGCACGCGGAGCAGGAGAAGGAATGAAGTCGGGGGGCAGGCGGCCGGCACGGCGGGCGGCCGATCGGGGGGCGTCGTTCTGGGAGCGCCCGGGGGACGTGCCCCTGGCCGCGCGGATGCGTCCGCGCACGCTGGACGAGTTCGTGGGGCAGCAGCAGCTGCTGGCCCCGGGCAAGCCGCTCCGCGCGGCGATCGAATCGGGCACGGTGGGCTCGATGGTGTTCTGGGGGCCTCCGGGATCGGGGAAGACGACGCTGGCGCGGATCATCGCCCATCACACCGATCGCGAGTTCGTGCCGTTCTCGGCGGTCACCGAGGGCGTGCCGCGGGTCCGCGAGATCGTGGCCGAGGCCGAGTCGCGCCGGGCGCTGGGGCGGGGCACGATCCTCTTCGCCGACGAGATCCACCGGTTCAACAAGGCGCAGCAGGACGCATTCCTGCCGCACGTCGAGGCGGGGACGATCACGCTGATCGGCGCGACGACGGAGAATCCGTCGTTCGAGATCATCGGGGCGCTGCTCTCGCGCGTTCGCGTGTTCGTGTTGGAGGCGCTCTCGCCCGCCGATCTCGCGACGGTGATCCGCTCCGCGCTGGCCGATGCCGAGCGTGGGCTCGGCGCCTCGAATCTGACCGTGGACGACCAGGCGGTCGCGCTGATCGCCGACGAGGCCGACGGCGACGCCCGCCGCGCGCTCACCGTGCTCGAGGCGGCGGCGGCGCACGTGGGGTCGGGCGGGCACGTCACCGCCGAAGTCGCGCGCGAGGCGCTGCAGCTCCGCTTCGCGCACTTCGACAAGGGCGGCGAGGAGACGTACAACATGCTGAGCGCCTTCCATAAGAGTCTGCGGGGAAGCGATCCGCAGGGGGCGCTCTACTGGATGGCGCGGTTCATCGAGGGCGGGGGCGATCCGATGATGCTCTTCCGCCGCGCGATCGCGATGTCGGCCGAGGACATCGGGCTGGCCGACCCCGAGGCGCTCAAGCTCGCCGTGGCGGCCCGCGACGCGTTCCACATGCTGGGGCCGCCGGAGGGGTTCCTCCCCCTGGCCGAGATGACGGTGTACCTGGCCACGGCGCCCAAGTCCAACAGCACGGTGCGCGCGCTGACGTCCGCGCTGGAGTCGGCGCGCGAGACCCCGGCCGAGCCGGTGCCGATGCACATCCGGAACGCGCCGACCGGGCTCATGAAGGAACTGGGGTACGGGCGCGGGTATCAGTACGCGCACGCGGTGCCGGAGGCGTACATCCCGCAGGAATACCTGCCCGAACGCCTCCGCGACACCGCGTTCTACGATCCGGGCGCGTTCGGCTTCGAGAAGGAGATCGCCAAGCGCCTGGCCTGGTGGGCGGACCTCAAACGCAAGGCCCGCGAGTCGGGCGACGAGGAGTGAGCGGTATGCGGCGTCGCAGGTTGAGTGTCTTCGTATGGACGGCGGCGGTGGCCGCGGTGCTGGCCGGATGCGCCACGCTCGGCCGTGCGCTGTTCAAGCAGCCGGTGGTGGAGCTGCGCGACGTGCGGCTGACCGGGATCGGCCTCAGCGGGGGCAACCTCGACGTGGTGCTGGGCGTGTACAATCCCAACGGCTATCAGCTCGACGCCACGAACCTGCACTACCATCTGCTGGTGGACACGGTCGAGGTGGCCGAGGGCGCGGTCACGCAGCGCAACGCCTTCCGGTCCGGCGACACGACGATCGTGCACCTGCCGGTCAAGTTCAGCTACGCCGGGGTCGGCGCGGCCGCCCGGGAGTTGACGCAGAGCGGGGCGGTGAACTACAAGGTGGTGGGGGACATCACGGTAGATTCCCCGATCGGGAACCGCTCCTTCCCGTTCACCGCCAAGGGACGCTTCACCACCGTCAACGCCCGCATCCGCTGAGCGGAGGCCCGTATCGCACGCGAACTGATCGACGTCCAGCCGCCGGCCGACCGCGCGCTCCTCGTGGGCGCGCCGCTCAAGCGCGCCGGCGCCCGCCGCGCCATGGAAGAACACCTGCGCGAGCTGGAGCGGCTGGCCGACACGGCCGGCGCCGAGGTGGTGGGCGAGGTCACGCAGCAGATCGACCGTCCGCACGCGGCGACCTACCTGGGCGCCGGCAAGCTCGACGAGCTGCGCCTCCGCGCCGCCGAGACCGGCGCCACGCTCGTCATCTTCGACGACGAGCTGTCGCCCACGCAGGGCAAGAACATCGAGGACGCGATCGGAACGCGCGTCGTGGACCGCGCCGAGCTGATCCTCGACATCTTCGCCACCCGCGCCCGCACCAGCGAGGCCAAGATGCAGGTCGAGCTGGCGCAGCTCGAGTACATGCTTCCCCGGCTGACCCGGATGTGGACGCACCTCGAAAAGACGCGCGGCGGCATCGGCATGCGGGGGCCCGGCGAGACGCAGCTCGAGACCGACCGCCGCCTCATCAACCACCGCATCAAGCTGCTCAAGCAGCGGCTGGGCGAGGTGATGAAGGCCCGCACCGTGCAGCGGCAGGGGCGGCAGGGGGCGTTCAAGGCTTCGCTCGTCGGCTACACGAACGCCGGCAAGTCGTCCATCCTGCGCGGCCTCGCCGCCGACGCCGAGGTGTTCGTCGAGGACCGGCTGTTCGCCACGCTCGATCCGCTCACGCGCGAGATCGCGCTGGGCGACCACGCCACCGTGCTGCTCACCGACACGGTCGGGTTCATCCGCAAGCTGCCGCACGACCTCGTGGCCTCGTTCCGCGCCACCCTCGAGGAGACGCGCGACGCCGACCTCCTGCTGCACGTGGTGGACGCCAGCCATCCCCTGTGGGAGGACCAGCGGCAGGTCGT
>JBJKPA010000426.1:0-11171 GCA_046706905.1 Gemmatimonadaceae bacterium | reverse complement strand
CGCGCAGAGCAGCGCCGGCTGGGCCTGCGTGCGCCCGTACTCCAGGCTGTACGACAGGCGGATCGCGCCGCCCTTGCCCAGCGTCCGCGACGTCGCCGCCTCGCCGCCGATCAGCGTCGTGCGGAGGTACGCCAGATACTCGCTGCGCCGTTCGCGGTAGATGGTGTAGCTCGGGGACCACGATCCGTCGGGCAGCCCGGGCTGGGTGAGCGTGGCCGAGATGCTGTAGTTCGTGGTGTCGCTGAACGGGTCCTTCCGCAGCACGTTCTCGTAGCAGAGGTGCCGCGTGTCCGCCGAGGCCAGCGGATAGCCGTAGCCGATCTTGGAGAGCTGCCCCGACAGCTCCAGGTGCCGCGCCTCGCGCAGGAAGTTCTTGTCTGTGTACACGGCGCTCGTGCGGAAGCAGTCCAGCGTCGCCCAGCCGTACTTCGTGTCCAGCTGGTGCATGTAGTCTTCCCGCAGGTCCACGTTCAGCGTGACGAGCGAGTCGCCCAGCGTCTGCACCGAATCGGGGGTCACCTCGACGTGCCGGTACGCGCCGAGCTGATAGAGGTTGCGCTGGGCGGCGATCAGCTTCTGGTCGCTGTACAGGTCGCCGGGGTGGATCCCCAGCAGCTCGCGCACGACGTTGTCGCCGATCTGCTGCGTGCCCCCGCTGTCCACCGGCGTCACGTGCACCCGCACCGCCCCGATGTGGGTCAGCGGCCCGGGCAGCACCCGGATCTGCACCCGCGCGATGAGCGAATCCGGATAGCGCAGCGTGTAGTTGCGCAGCAGCTCCACGCCCGGATACCCCGAGTTGCGCATCCGCGCCGTGATCGTGTCCAGCTCCGTCGTCAGGGCGTTGACGTCGAACGGCATCCCGACGTGCAGCGGCAGGTCGGCCACGATCTTCGCCCGGTCCCGCACCGAGTCGAGACCCGTGATCGCCAGCGACCGGATCACGATCGGCTGCCCCTCGGCGATCGTGAACACCACGCGCACCGTGCTCGCGCTCAGCGGCTGGACGAGGGTGTCCACCCGCGCGTCGTAGTAGCCCTTGTCGTGGTAGAACTTCCGCAGCCGCAGCACGTCGAGCGGCAGCTCGGCGCGGTCCAGGCAGTGCCGCGTGCCGAAGAACCCGAAGTGCCGGCGGAACCACCCCGACTCGGTGGTCACGATCCGCTGCTCCAGATCCGACGACTTGAACGCGCGGTTGCCGCGGAACTCCAGCGATCGCACCTCGAGGTCGCCGGGCCCGCAACTGATGTCCTGCGCCCGCGCCCGTGCCGGCAGCGCCGCCACGGTGAGCGCCACGCACAGCGCTCCAAGCGCGTGCTGCAGCGTACGAGGCATCACCCGCCCGGTCGTTCGAATTGTCGCCTGTCGGACATGGGCACCTCGAAACGGAAGCCGGTCGTCGCCCCCGCGCGCGTCCCCGGCACACCGCCGGTCGTACAATGCGACCCCCCGACACACAACGCGCCCGCGGCGCGTAAATCCGGCGGGCGCATATAATTGACGCGTCGGTGCAGGTACCGTAAGTTCTCGCCCGCTTTGTGAGGTGTCAACCGTCGTGCCCCGTCCGTCCGCGCGTTCCATCCAGCCGTCGCTCCTCCTCGCCCTCGCCCTGCCCTGCCTGGCCCTCGCCTGCCGCGGCTCCGGGACCGGCGCCACCGCGCGCCACACCCTCATCGACGCGCGCGACACCTACGACCCCCGCTCCCTCGACCCGGCCCTCTCCACCGACGTCCCCACCGGCCGCGCCGTGAGCTACGTCTTCGACGGACTCACCCGTTTCACCCCCGACGCCCGCCTCGAGCCCGACCTCGCCACCCGCTGGGACCTCTCGGCCGACCGGCGCACCTACACCTTCCACCTCCGCGCCGGCGTCACCTTCCAGGACGGCACCCCGCTCACGGCGCGCGACGTCGTCCACTCGTTCACCCGCGCCCTCGATCCGGCCACCCACGGGGGCCGCGCCGAGCCCCTCCTCCCCATCCACGGCGCCGCCGCCTTCGCCGCCGGCAAGGCCCCCTCGGTCGCCGGCCTCTCCGCCCCGAACGACAGCACGGTCGTCATCACGCTCGACCGCCCGCTGGCCATCTTTCCCAAGCTGCTCGCCATGCCCGTGGCGTCGGTGCTCCCGGCGAGCGCCCCCGCCAACGTGGGCGACCACCCGATCGGCACCGGCCCCTGGAAGCTCGTCCGCTGGAAGCACGACGACTACCTGCTCTTCGCCCGGAACGACGCCTACTGGGCCGGCGCTCCTAAGGCCGATTCGCTCGAGGCGCGCATCATCGCCGAGCCCAGCACGGCCGTGGCCGAGTTCGAGGCGGGCAACGTGGACGTGGCCGAGATCCCGCCCGACGAGATCGAGAGCTGGCGGGCCGATTCCGCCAAGCGCCGGCTCCTCGTAACCGGACCCTCGCTCCAGCTCGTCTACGTGGCCATCAACACCACGCGCGGCCCGCTGCGGGACGTGCGCGTGCGGCAGGCGATCAACGACGCGGTGGACACGAAGACGATCCTCGCCCGGCTGCTCCACGGCCAGGGCCGCCTCGCCGCCGGCGTGATCCCCCCGGCGCTGGGCGGCGCCGACACCACCCGCGCGCCGTACCCGTACGACCCGGCGAAGGCCCGGGCCCTGCTCGCCGCCGCGGGCTACCCGAAGGGAATCGACGTGCAGCTCTGGACGGGCGCCACGCCGATCATGGTGCGCGTCGCCGAGGCGATCCAGGCCTATCTCGGCGCCGTCGGCATCCGCACCACGATCGAGCAGCGCGACTACGCGACGGCCAGCCAGGCGTCGCGCCGCGGCGAGACCGATCTGTTCCTCAAGGACTGGTATGCCGACTACCCCGACGCCCAGGACTTCCTCGAGCCGCTGCTCGGCAGCCGCAACGTCGGCCTCGGCGGGAACGTGTCGTTCTACCGCAATCCGGCGTTCGACGCGCTGATGGACCGCGCGCGCGGCGAGACCGATCCGGCGCGGCGCGATGCGCTCTACCGCTCCGCGGACTCCCTGGCCTTCGCCGACGCGCCGATGCTCTACCTGTACTTCTACGACCACCTGTTCGCCGTGCAGCCCTGGATCCACGGGTTCACCATTCCGGTGATCTTCAACGGCCAGCGATGGACCGACGTGTCCATCGCGCGCGGCGCCGGATCGCACTGACCGCCCGTGACGCGGTTCATCCTCCGCCGCCTCGCCCTCGCCGTGCCGACGCTGCTCGGCGTGCTCGTCGTGGCGTTCCTGCTGCTGTACGTCGCCCCCGGCGATCCGGTCACGGCGATGGTCGGGGAGCACGCCGATTCCGCCACCGTCGCCCGGCTGCGCGCCGAACTGCACCTGGACGATCCGCTCCCCGTGCAGTTCGCGCGGTACGTGGACCAGATCGCGCACGGGCAGCTCGGGCGCTCGTACGTGACCGACCGCCCGATCACCTCCGACATCGAGGAGCGCTTCCCCAAGACGCTGGAGCTGGCCGCGGCGGCGATGCTCCTCGCCACGACCTGCGGGCTCACCCTCGGGGTGCTCAGCGCGCGCAAGCCCGGCGGATGGATGGACCGGCTGGCCCTCGGCGTGGCCTATCTCGGGATATCGTTTCCAGTATACTGGGTGGGGCTGCTGCTGATTCTCGTGTTCGCGGTGGGGCTGCGCTGGCTGCCCCCGTCGGGTTCCGGCGGGCTGCGCTACCTGATCCTGCCCGCGCTGGCGCTCGGAATGCGCTCGATCGCCTTCCAGGCGCGCATCACGCGGTCGTCCATGCTCGACGCGCTGGGGGCCGACTTCACACGCACGGCGCGCGCCAAGGGGGCGGCCGAGTGGCGCGTGATCGCGCGCCATGCGCTGCGCAATGCGCTGATTCCGGTGATCACCGTGATCGGCCTCGATTTCGGGTCGTATCTCACGGGGAGCATTCTCACCGAGACCGTCTTCTCCTGGCCCGGGCTCGGCCGCTACGTCGTGAACGCCATCTCGCGGCGCGATCTCCCGGCCATCCAGGGCTCGGTGCTGTTTCTGAGCGTGGTGTTCGTGGTCGTCAATCTCATCGCGGACATCGCGTACGCGAAGGCGGATCCACGGGTGGCGTATTGACGGTAGGACGGTACGACAGTAGGACGGTAGGACGGTAGGACGGTTGACTGCGTGACTTGGTTTGCCGTCATACGGTCCTACCGGCCTACCGTCCTACCATCTCCTCCCATGACATTCTCCGACTTCGAATCCCACGCCGCCCGCACGATCAATCCGCGTCTCGGGCTTCCCGACCGGCTGCTCGACGCCGCGGCAGGGCTGGCCGAGGAAGCGGGCGAGGCGCTCGGCCTGGTGCGCAAGCACCGGATGCAGGGGCGCCCACTGGACCGCGACCGGCTGAAGGAGGAACTGGGCGACGCGCTCTGGTGCCTGGCCATCGCCGCGCAGACCGCCGGCATCCCGCTGGAGGAAGTCGCCGCCGCGAACGTGGAGAAGCTGAAGGCCCGCCACCCGAACGGATTCGAGGCGTGAGTTCGGATCGGCGTCGTTTATCGGTTACGCTCGCCGTCCTACTGTCCTGCCGTCCTACCGTCCTAGTGTTTTACTCGTCCTTCGCCCCGAAGAGCGCCATGTTCGAGCTGTGCCCCGGGTTGACCTTCTTCTCCGGATACACCCAGTGCACGGCCTGATTCACCGCCGTCGCCGCGTCGCCGAAGCCCGTCGCGATCAACTTCAGCTTTCCGGGGTACGTGACCACGTCCCCCGCCGCGTAGATCCCCGGCCGGCTCGTTTCCATCTGGCTGTTCACGACGATCTCGTCCTTCTCGATCGTCAGCCCCCAACTCGTGAACGCGCTCATGTCGCTCACGAATCCGAGCATCGGCAGGATCACATCGGCGTCCAGCGTCCGCGTCGTCTTCCCCTTGATGTCCTTGAGCACGAGATGCGTGAACTGTTCGCCGCCCTCCGGCACCACCAGATCCTGGAGCTCGTGGAAGGTGTGCAGGTCCGCCGTGCCGGCCTCCACCGCCGCGCGGAACTGCGCCACGGTGGCGTCGTGGGCCCGGAACCGGTCGCTCCGGTGGACGATCGTCACCCGCGCCGCCCGGTCGAGGAGCTGCGTCCCCCAGTCGAACGCCGAGTCGCCGCCGCCGATGATCACGACCTTCCGGCCACGGAACCGGTCGGGATCGGTGACCACGTCGTGAATCCCCCGCCCGTACCACGGCTCGGCCACCGCCTGCGGCAGCCGCCGCGGACTGAACGCGCCGATCCCCGCCGCGACCAGGATCGCCCGGGTCGGGAACCGATCGGTCTCCGTGACGAGCACGAAGTGCCCGTCCTCTTCGGCCAGCTCCACCACCCGCTGGGAGAAGTACATCGGATGTCCGAATTGCGCCGCCTGCTCGCGCAGCGCGCGGACCAGCTCCTTGGCCGGAATGCGGGGAAAGCCGGCGACGTCGAAAATGTCCTTTTCGGGGTACAACGCGGTGAGCTGGCCGCCGGGCTCGGGCAGCGCGTCCACGATTTGCGCCGTGGCGCCGCGCATGCCAGCATAGAACAGCGCGAACAGCCCGGTTGGCCCTCCGCCGATGATCGTGAGGTCGCGAATTTCGTGAATCATCCGATAACGTTCGCCAGAGGCCATTCGTTATACAAGCGCGGATGCGCGCGGCGCCGCCGCTCCTGCCGCTGACCGACTGCCAACTCCCCGCCGTTCTCCACAACTTTCCGCATGCAAGAGAGTCTCGAGTACCAGGGCGCGTTCCACCTCGTCCGCAAGGTCGCCGAGGGCGGCATGGCCACCGTCTACGAGGCCGAGCAGCTCGGCCCGTCGGGCTTCGCCAAGCGCATCGCGCTCAAGGTGATCCATCCGCATCTCGCGCAGCGGCGGGAATTCCTGCAGCTCTTCATCGACGAGGCCAAGCTCTCGGCCAACCTGATGCACGGCAACATCGTGCAGATCTACCAGCTGGGTGAGGTGCGCGGGCAGTTCTTCATCGCCATGGAGTACATCCAGGGCCCCACCCTGCGCAGCGTGATCGACCGGCACAACGAGCTCGGCCGGCCCATCGCCGCGACCATGGTGGCCTACGTCGGCAGCCGTCTCTGCCGCGCCCTCGATTTCGCCCACAACGCCGTGGATCCCGACGGCCGCCGGCTGGACGTCGTCCATCGCGACGTCTCCCCGGGCAACGTGATGATCACCTGGGACGGCCACATCAAGCTGGGCGACTTCGGTATCGCCAAGGCGCGGACGTCGATCGACCCGGCCAGCGAACAGCATGTGCGCATGGGCAAGAAGCGTTACATGAGCCCGGAGCAGGTGCTCGGCACGGTCGTGGACGCCCGGAGCGACGTCTTCTCGCTGGGCGTCGTGCTCTACGAGCTGCTCGCCCTGAGCCCGCTCTTCCACGAGGACGACACGGCGCTCTCCGTCGAGGAGGTCGTGCTGCGGCCGCTGCCCGACTTGCGGGCGCGCGTCACCGACCTCGATCCCGAGCTGGCCGACATCCTGCAGCTCGCGCTGGCGCGCAATCCCGCCGAGCGCGCCACGGCGGCCCAGCTCGGCTCGCTGCTCGATCAGTGGATCAACGGCCAGAGCGACCGCGCCGGGGCCTCTCCCGACCGGCTGCAGACGCACCTGGCCGAGCTCTTTCCCACGACCTTCCAGGCCCGCTTCCAGGCGGACCCCACGGCCGTGCAGGCCGTGTCCCAGGCGTTCAAGAAGAAGCGGACTTCGATAATTTCCAGGCTGTTTGGGTGAATTCGGTGAGTCGGTGAGTCGGTGAGTCGGTGAGTCGGTGAGTCGGTGAGTCGGCATGCGCTGGTTGCCGTAATCAGTTCCCAGCGCTGTTTTTGTCGGCGCTGTTCTTGCCAGCGCAGTTCTTGCCGGCGCTGTATTTGCCGGCGCTTTTTATCTTTCCAGAATGAAGATCTATACGAGAACCGGTGACCAGGGCGACACCGCCCTCTTCGGCGGCGGCCGCACGTCGAAAGACGACCCCCGCGTCGAGGCCTACGGCGACGTGGATGAGCTCAATGCCGCCCTCGGCCTCGCCCGGGCCAGCGAGCTCATGCCGCGCATCGACGAGGTCCTGGTTCCCATCCAGCGCGACCTGTTCGCCATCGGGGCCCTCCTCGCCACGCCCGACCGCGAGAAGATGAAGGCCCATCTCGACAAGGCCCGCATCGACGACGACCGCATCGCCCAGCTCGAGCGCGCCATCGACGACGGCGACCGCGAGCTGGAGCCGCTCAAGGCATTCATCATCCCCGGCGGCACCCCCAAGGCCGCCGCCCTCCACCTCGCCCGCACCGTGTGCCGCCGCGCGGAACGCCGCGTCGTCGCCCTGCGTAGGTCCGGGGAAGTGCCCGACCTCGTGGTCATCTATCTCAATCGTCTCTCCGACCTGCTCTTCACCCTCGCCCGCGTCGCCAACCGCCGCGCCGGCACGGGCGAAGTGACCTGGTAGCCGCCCGATGGGAGCGTCCGTGCTCGACACCACGTACCGCGTGCACATCCTCCCGGGCGCCCTCGACGCCGTGGGCGGCGTCGTGCGCGTCGCCGTGCGCGCCCATCGCTACGCCATCGTCACCGACAGCAACGTCGGCCCGCTCTACGCCGAGCGCCTGCGCGACGCCCTCACCGGCCAGTCGGCCGACGTCTTCACCATCCCCGCCGGCGAGCGGCACAAGACGCGCGACACCTGGGCTGCGGTCACCGACCAGATGCTCGACGCCGGATTCGGGCGCGACGGCGCGGTGATCGCGCTGGGCGGCGGCGTGGTGGGCGACCTCGCCGGGTTCGTCGCCGCCACCTTCATGCGCGGCATCCCCTTCGTGCAGGTGCCCACCTCGCTCCTCGCCATGCTCGACGCGTCGATCGGCGGCAAGACGGGCGTGGACACCCCCGCCGGCAAGAACCTCGTCGGCGCCTTCCACCAGCCGTCGGCGGTGATCACCGACCCCGCCGTGCTCGCCACCCTCCCCGTGGAGCAGTACCGGGCCGGAATCGTCGAGGCCCTCAAGCATGGAGTGATCGCCGAGGCCGCGCATTTCGACGCGGTGGCCGCCACCGCCGCCACGATCGGCCGCCGCCGCCCCGACGACCGCGCGATCAGTGCCGTCATCGCGCGCAGCGTCGAGATCAAGTCGGCCGTCGCCGCCGGCGACTACCGCGAGGCCGGACGCCGCAAGACGCTCAACTTCGGCCACACGATCGGCCACGCCATCGAGCACCTGAGCGGCTACGAGCTGCTCCACGGCGAGGCCGTGGCCATCGGGATGTGCGCCGAGGCCGACATCGCGGAGCGGCTGGGCCTCGCCCCCGCCGGCACCGCCGACCGCATCCGCGCCGCCTGCACCGCAGCGGGCCTTCCCACCGTGCGCCCCCCGGAAATCGCCCCCGAGGCGATCCTGCGCGCCACGCACGGCGACAAGAAGGGACGCGCCGGCCGCGCCCAGTACGCGCTTCCCACCGGCATCGGCTCGATGGCATTCGGCGACCGCGGGTGGAGCGCGCCCGTGGACGACGCCATCGTGCTCGCCGCCCTCGCCTGAGTCGCGTCGTGGCGAAGCCGCTCGTCAACCTGCTGCTCGTCGCCGCCATCATCGCGGCAGTGATCGTCGCCCTGGTGCTCCTCGACTTTCCGCTGCTCCTGATCGCGGTGGCCGCGGGGCTGGGCATCGGCGTGCTGATGGCCTACGCCGCGCGGCTCCGGCGGGCCGCGATTGCCCGCGCCGAGCGCGAGTCGCACTGACCCTCCGGGTGTCACGGAATTCGGCGGCAGGGCCGGTGTCGGGAGTCATCTGACGCTTTCTTCGGCTCTTTTTCGGAAATGGTGACCGAAGATCACATGTTTATATCCCACCTGATCCCAACATGTGCAAAGTTTGGTAACACGGTGATTTAGCTCGGCAAACACCGGTTTAAAACGCCACCTCGCCGAGGACCGCTGTTGACGCCCCCAAACGCTGACATTATCCTGCCCGTCCCTGCTAGTCGCCGGCCTGACGCGAGCCTTCGTAGCGTTTTCCCACCTTCTGCTTTCGTGATAGGGGCCAGTATGGAGCAAGTGACCGAGACCAGGTCCAAGGGGTACTTCCGCTCTTCCCCCTCCTCGGCATTCGACCAGTACCTGCAGGACATCCAGAAACTCCCCCTCATCGACGATCCACAGGAAGAACGACGACTCGCCCGACGCGCACAGAAGGGCGACGAGAAGGCCGCCGAGCGGCTGGTCACCGCGAATCTCAGATTCGTGATCTCGTATGTGAAGAAGTACCAGGGCCACGGGCTCGATCTCAGCGAGCTCGTCGCCATCGGGAACGAGGGACTGCTCAAGGCGGTCCGGAAATTCGATCCCGACCAGGGCGTGAAGTTCATCTCCTACGCCGTGTGGTGGGTGCGCCAGGCCGTCCTCAAGGCGCTGGCCGAGCAGACCCGCTCGGTGCGCATCCCGCTCAATCAGAACTCGCAGCTCATTCGCCTCGCCCGCGCCGAGACGGTGCTGGCCCAGGTCCTCAAGCGCGATCCCACCGAGAACGAGATCGGCCGCCTGCTCGACGAATCGCCCGAGGCGATCCGCGTCGCCAAGCAGATGTCGGCCACCGAGGTCTCCCTCGACGCGCCGATCGACCGCTCCGATCGCGAAGCCTCCACCCTCGGCGAGCGCTTCGCCGGCGTGGACGGCACCGAGATCGAGGAAGTCACCGACTACAAGCTGATGCGCGAGTTCATCGACCGCGTGTTCAAGAAGTACCTCACCCCGCGCGAGCGGAAGATTCTCTACCTCTACTACGGACTGGAGGAGGGGAGCGAGGCGATGACGCTCGAGAAGATCGGCGCCCTGATGGGCGTCACCCGCGAGCGCATTCGCCAGATCCGCGAGCGCGCGTTCGAGAAGCTGCGCGAGAGCCCGGACGGTCGCGCGCTGTGCGGTTTCTGGGCGGCGTGATCGGCGGCTCCCCCGCGTAAGCGACGGCCACCGCCCGGCCCCCGGTTCCCTCCGGGGGCTTTTTCTTGCCCGTCGCGCCCGCGCCGCCCGTTCGACATCTATAATGTATGCGCCCCATGCGCCGCCTCTTCCCGCCTCCTCGTCATGACCGCGGCCGCTGAGCCCGCGCGCGGCCCGGTCACTCCCGCGCTCGCCGCCCGGCTCTCGCGCATCGTCGGCGAGCGGCGGGTCCTGTTCCGCGACAGCGAGCTCGTGGCGTACGGCTCCGACGGCCTGCCCTCCTACCGCGCCCGCCCCACCTGCGCCGTCTTCCCCGGCACCCGCGACGAGACGATCGCCGTCGTGCGCGCGCTGGCCGAGGCGAACGTGCCCTTCGTGCCCCGCGGCGCCGGCACCGGCCTCTCCGGCGGCGCGCTGGCCGACGGCGTCGTCCTGCTGGGCCTCAACCGCCTGACCCGCATCCTGGCCGTGGACCCCGACAACCGCCTCGCCGTGGTCGAGCCGGGGGTGGTCAACGTCGCGCTCTCCCGCGCCGCCCAGCCATACGGATTGCACTATGCCCCCGACCCCTCCAGCCAGGCCGCCTGCACGATCGGCGGCAACGTCGCCGAGAACGCCGGCGGCCCGCACTGCCTCAAGTACGGCGTCACCACCAACCACATCGTGGCCCTCACCGTGTGCCTCCCCGACGGCGAGGTCGTGACCCTCGGCGACGCGGCGGGCGAGCACGAGGGCTACGACCTCGTCGGCGCCTTCGTCGGCTCGGAGGGGTGTTTCGGCGTGGCGCTCGACGTCACGGTGCGCCTCACCCCCGACCCCGAGGCGGTGCGCACGCTGCTCGCCGACTTCGAATCGATGGACGCC
The DNA here is from genome assembly GCA_046706905.1 of Gemmatimonadaceae bacterium. Lineage (GTDB taxonomy): Bacteria > Gemmatimonadota > Gemmatimonadetes > Gemmatimonadales > Gemmatimonadaceae > JAGWRI01. The sequence continues at coordinate 386 of JBJKPA010000426.1, read as the reverse complement.
GCGGCGCGCGCCGTCTCGGCGATCATCGCCGCCGGGATTGTGCCCGCCGCCCTCGAGATGCTCGACCGGCCCACGATCCGCATCGTCGAGGCGTCCATCTACGCCGCCGGCTACCCCACCGACGCCGCGGCGGTGCTCCTCATCGAGCTCGACGGCGCGCTGGCCGGCCTCGAAGCCGACGTCGCCGCCGTGGACGCGCTCTGCCGCGCCGAGGGTGCGCGCGGCGTGCGCGTGGCGCGCGACGAGACCGAGCGGGCGCGCCTCTGGCAGGGACGGAAGAAGGCCTTCGGCGCCATGGGCCGCCTCTCGTCGCACCTCGTGGTGCAGGACGCCGTCGTGCCCCGCACGAAGCTCCCCGAGGTCCTCGCCCGCATCCAGGCCATCGC
>JBJKPA010000425.1:0-5246 GCA_046706905.1 Gemmatimonadaceae bacterium | reverse complement strand
TGGCCGGAACGGCCATACTCAAGGTAAGGAACGACGCGCTCTCGCGTCACGTCGTCTACGTCACGATGGATGGCAGGAGCCATCAGCTCGGCGTCGCCGGGCCCGGTGCCACGACCGACTTCACGGTGCCGGGGAGCTACGTGGCCGGCCGTCCCACCGTGCGGTACATGACCGACCCGTACGGCGGCGCGCCGCTCGACGAGAGCCAGCGGATGCACGTCATTGCCCATGACACGCTGAGCATGGTGATTCTACCGGGCAGGTAGCCGGCTTCATCCGGGTGCATGGATGATCGGCTAGGTCTTGCCGAGTCAACGTCAACGAACCCCCCGACGTCACCGCTCCCACGACGGCAACGACGTCATCAGGGCTTCGGGTACCAAAGCTCCGCGCGCCCGGCGGAGGCGGGCACGCCGGGGTTTGCTTCGATCGGCGCGCGGTAGACCTTTGCGATGAATGGCGGAGCGTGGGCGTCGAGAAAGGCCTCGATTCGGGGGAGCGTTGCGACGAAACCACGGGCCAGGTCCGCATAGCGAGCCTTACCGACGACTACCAGGAGCGGCACGAGGTGCGCCATGACCGCCCAACGCTCATTCGGCGTGTAGCGGATCCGGCTGTTGTGCGTAATCGCGACCCATCCGCGCTCCCCGATGGCCCGGAGCCACGTCTCATCCGGGCAGTCGGGCGGGGAATGCTCGTCGTGGCGCTCCACGTGCACCCCGGCGCCTCGCAGTATGTGAGGAAACTGTTTGCCGAGATCGCGATCGGTGAAATAGACACGACTCACGCCACGCGCTCATACAACACCGCCTGCTCGACTTCCGTCTCGCTGACACCGTAGTCCGTTGCGAGCTCAGCCACGGACTCCCCGGCATCAATGCGGTCGGCAATCGCGCGCGTGGACACCCCAGCGCGTACCACAACCGGCCGGCCGAACGCGACCGCAGGGTCAATGGCGATGGATCGCTGCCCACTGCTCGCGTCGGGCAGTACGAACGGGTACAGGCGAACGGGGAACTGCCATTCGTCCCACTCCACGCGCTTGAGGTGCTCCTGCAATACGCGCCGCATCGCCAGCTGCCCCGATACCGTGAGGCTGAGCAACTCGCCGTAGCGTTCGAGGAAGAGCTCGCCCGCAGTCGCGGACAGATCCTTCCTCGTCAGGAGGCGGGCGATCCCCAGTTCGCCCTCGGCATAACGCAGGGCGTCGCGGACGGCCTTGAGTGGCACCCCGTGCTCTGTTCGCAACGATCGTAGGACGTGCGCCTCGATCAGATTGTTGAACGACAGCACCGGCGGCCGCCGCGAAGCCGGATGAATCAGTGGCGGGAAATGGCGCGGACCCGCCCGTGTTTCATACGGCCGCCCCACCGTCCACGACCGCAACGTCGCCGCGGCCACGCGTACATAACGGGCGGCCTCGGCCAGCGGATATGCGGCCTGCTCGCGGAGATCGTGCGTATCGAATGTCGCGGGTCTCGTCCGGGGCATGTTTCAATTCTACGCCCCACACCTCATGTGGGCCAGCCTCACGCAATCGCGCGGGCTCGAAACACCCCCACGCGGCGCGGCGCGGAGCGGTCCGCCTCCTCGGGAGCCACCCTCACGCCGCTCGGCTGGCGGGCAGGTCGCTGCCACCGGTCCACGGCCGAAACCTGCTACCCGCTCTTGCCGTCCCCGACGACCCTCGGCATGAGCCCCGCCTTCCGTCCCGGCACCCGCCCCCTCCGCGAACGTTGGGTGCCGGCATAGATTTGGCTCGCACTCTCGCCTCGGGGCCGTTCTTGTTCTGGTTCGATCCGTCGGTCTATGTCTCCCTCGCTCTGCTCTTCGGCATCGCGGCCCAGTTCAGAGCGATGGGCGGCAACGCGTCGCTCCGGCGGGCCGTCGCCGCCCTCGACGCGAAGATCGGGCTGCTCTTCGCCGTGGTCGTGGTCGCCTGCGTCTTCTCGCCGCTCGTGCTCAACGACGTGGTCGTGCTGGTGCTCACCCCGGTGCTCATCGCGTACTGCCGGGACGACCCGCGGGCCGTCGCGCCGCTCGTCGTGGCCGAGATCACGTACGCCAATATCGCCAGCTCGCTCACCCCGTTCGGGAACCCGCAGAACATCCTGCTCTGGCAGGCCTCCGGTGTTTCGGCGGCCCGATTCATCGCCGGCACCTGGTGGCCCCTCGCCCTCTCGGGAGCGATCGCGGCGGTTCTCCTCCTCCCCTTCGCCCACGGTCGCACGACGCCTCCCGAGGGCAGGGGATCCATCACGCCCGTGCTGTACCTCTGCGTGGTGGCGGCAGTCATCCTCCTTGGAGGCGTCTTCGGGATTCCGAACTGGGCGTCGCTCTTCATCGCGTTCGCCGTGGCGTTTCCAGCCACGTATCGCGTTCTCCCGACAATGGCGCGTGAATTCGACGTGAAGAGCCTGCTCGCGCTGTACGCGTTCGTGACCGTCTTCGCCGCCATCGCGTACTTCGCGGCGGGAGCACTGGCCGGCGCGGCGTCCGAGGCAGCATCGGGCGCCCAGCCCTACTCTGCGCTCGTCGTCGGCGGGCTCTCCGCCGTGATCGGCAACGTCCCGGCCACGCAGCTCGTCGTCAGCCTCGCGTCCGTGTCGCACGCGGCCGCGTCGCGGTTGGCGGTGCAGGCGGGCCTGGCCGGCAACCTCGACCCGGTGGCGTCGTTCGCGAACATCCTCGCCCTGACCATGGTCAAGCGGGCCGGGCTCCCGTTGAAGCGAACGGTCCTGTTGCAGGCGGCCGTCGGCGTCGTGGCCTTCCTCCCGGCCTTCCTCTAGCGCTCCGGCCACGGGTGGCGGTGGAGGCCGTCGACCGCCGGCACCATCGTCATCGGTCTGAAGACCCGCTCAGTGTACGAACAGCTGGAGCTGAAGGGTGGCCTGGTACTCCACCCTCGGCCCCACCGACCGGACGCGTGCGTCCACCATCAGCGTTGTGGGCGTGGCGTGAGGGTCGCGCCAGAACAGCTTGCTGCCCTCGGCTTCGCCGTCGCCCGCCGGGCTCAGCAGGTGATCGAACCCCACGATGTACCACGGCGTGGCGCGGTGGGTCGCTCCGGGCGTGCTGAGCTGCTCCACCGACACGGCGACCTCGTTCGCGCCCGGCAGCGCGTGGCTGCCCAGCACGTAGAAGCCGTGGCTGACGTCGGCCTGGAGATGCGCCTCGAGGTACTCGCCCTGCAGCGACCACCCGGCTGCCGCGAGCTCGGCTTCCGTTCCCCACCGGAATTCGTGCCCCGTGTACGGCCGGCCGCCCGGCCACAGCGCGCCCACGTCCACGCTGTCGGCCGAGCGCATCTCGAACGACCCGCCCAGCGTGCCGGTCACCCCGCGCCCCAATCGGCGCGCGAATGTGGCCCGCGTCGTGGCCAGGTACGCGCCCCTGGACGGCGTGGCTCGGTTCGCGCCGCTGCCATTGAACAGGCCGGCGCTCACGTGCAGGCCGTCGCCGCCGGGGAACAACCGGATCTGCGCGCCGAGGTCGCGCCCCAGGCTGGTGGCGTCGGGAATCACCGCGTTCACCACCCCGGCGCGCTCGGCCACCGGAATCAGATAGTCGGACTGCGAGCGTTCGAGGCTGAAGTCGGGAACCAACTGGCCCGCCTCGAGCGCGAACCCGCGCCCGCGGTACTGCGCGAAGAAGTCCTGCAACACGAACGCGCCCTGGCTCTGATCGCGGAAGATTCCCTGCACCTTGAGCGAGAGGTCGTCCACCCCGGGCACCGGCCCCTCCACCCACAGCTTGCCGCGGCGCAGCGTGAAGCCGGAGGTGGACGACGCCCCCGTGTAGCGGACCTGCGCGTATCCATTCCACGACACCGATTCCTGCCCCCTGAGCGGGCCGGCGCTCAGCACGGCGGCGGTCGCGGCCAGCAACTCGGCCACCACCGGTCGCGGCCACCCGTCGAATATGCGTATGCTCATGTCACCGTTACCTCGGGCCTACAGCACGCCGACCAGCAGTTTCGCGGCGATACCGAACAGCACCACGGCGAACGCCTGCTTGACCCACGACGCTCTGGCCTTCCTCACCATGAATCGGCTGCCCGCCAGTGCGCCCACCACCACGCCAACGGCCAGAACCGCCGTCAGCCCGGCGTCGAAGTGGCCCTGCGCCACGTGCCCGGCAAACCCCGAGAACGACGAGAACGTGACCGCGAACGCCGAGGTCGCCACCGCCCGCTTCGTCTCGTATCCCATCCACATCAGCAGCGGTGACATGATGAACCCGCCCCCGATGCCCAGGAGCCCGGCGAAGAATCCGGCCACGAGCCCGACCGCCGCGCCGATGATCAGCCGCCGGTTGAGCGGCATCAGCATCCTGGGCTCGGGCTGCCGCGAGGTGACGGCCACCCGGAACGCCGCCACGACCACGGCCACGGCGAACAGCCCGAGCAGGAGCTTCACCGGCACGAACGCGCTGGCGACCGCCCCCACCGGCGCGGCGACGAACGCGGCGACGGTCATACCGAGCCCGCCCTTCCAGTCCACCAGCCCGCCCTGGAAATAGGCGACGAGCGCGATGAGCGTGGTGAGCCCGTTCAGCAGCAGGGCGAGCGGGATCGCGACTTCCTTGACCGGAAAGCCCGCCCACGTGAGCACCGGCACGTACACCAGCGCGCCGCCGAGCCCGAGCATCGAGAACAGGAACGACGCGCCCAGAAACGCCACGGCGAGTACGGCGTACAGCATAATGAGTCTCCTCTTATGCCGATGCCGCGGTCAGTTCCCCGGCGCGGTGCGCGGCCGGGAGCGGGTGCCCCAGCAGCTCCTGCTGGCAGGGGATGCAGACGCGCTGGTCGCCCACCACGCGCGCGTAGCTCTCCACCACCATGTCCCCGCACCGGTCGCAGATGAGCGCCGCGAAGGTCTCGGCCTTCTGGGGCGGCACGTCGTAGTCGAACACCTCGCTCACCTCGAACAGGTCTTCCTCGGGTGCCGTGAGCACCATGTCGATGAGCGGCTGCACCACCTCGTTGGGCACCTTCGTGGGCGGCACGCCCTGCATGCGGTACTTGGTGAAGAAGGGCGTCTGCTTGGTCTTCATCTGCACGTCGCCCCGCGGCACCACCCGCACGGCGCGCCCCGTGGTGCGGTCCACCAGGGTGAGGCCGAACTTGCCGTACCCGAGCTGCTTGACGTTGCCCTTGCCGAACGTGCAGCCCGTGATGGTCTGCACTCCGTCGCCGAAGCAGTGGGCGCAGTGGTCGTCGCCCAGCTCGACCAGGGCGAGGA
>JBJKPA010000424.1:0-9159 GCA_046706905.1 Gemmatimonadaceae bacterium | reverse complement strand
GCCGCGGCGTCGAGCCGCCCGTGCAGCAGCTCGGGCAGCGCATCGCGAATCTCGGGATTGCCGCATTCAGTCATCGAGAAACTCCTTGATCGCCTGGACGGCGTTGTGGTAGTGCACCCGCGCCGCCCCCTCCGTCGTGCCGACCACGTCGGCGATTTCCTTATACGTTAGACCTTCGGTCACGCGCAATGTGAAGACCTCCCGCTGCTTCGGGGACAACTGCTCCACCGCCCCCCGGAGCTGCCGCCGGGTCTCGTCGGCGACCACCGTGTCCAGGGCGTCGAATTCGGTGATCGCGTCCCCTTCGGAGATCGGGACCCGCTCCCGCCGCCGCTTGTCGACGCGCCGCCGGTCCAGCATGAGGCGCCGGGCGATGGTGAACAGCCAGGTACGGAGCGAGCTGTCGGCCCGGAACGAGTCGATGGCGCCGAACGCCCGGACGAAGGTGTCCTGGACCAGCTCGTCCACCTCGCGCCGCTCCCCGCAACTGGCCACGAACCGCGCCACGGCCGGGGCATGCCGGGCCACGAGGGTCGACGCTGCCCGCTCGTCCCCCGCCCGCCATGCCTCGATGAGCTCCAGATCCTGCCGTTCATCGCCGCTCCGGCCTGCGTCGTTCATGGTCTCCCTGATGTCGGACGTTCCAGGACCCGCGGCGTTAACGTCTTGCCAAGCATCGGGCGGGCCAATATACACGGGCATGCCCAACCAGCACCGCCGCCCCGAGCGTATCGGGCACCGGGGAGCCCCCCTCGAGTTTCCGGAGAACACCCTGCCCGGCTTTCTGCGGGCGGTGGACCGGGGGGCCGATGCCGTGGAGCTGGACGTTCACAGGACGCGCGACGGGGCGGTCGTGATACACCACGATCCGGCGCTGTTGCAGGTCGACGGGGCGCTCTCGGCGATCACGGGACTCACGCTGGCCGACGTGAAGGCCTGGCCCCTGCCCGACGCGGCGCACATCCCCACCCTGGCCGAGGTCATGGAAGCGCTCAAGGACGACGCCGTCGTGTACGTGGAGCTCAAGGGGGACGGCGTCGGCGAGGCGGCGGTGGAAGTGGCGACGGAGCACGGCCGTGGCTTCGCCTTCCACGGCTTCGACCACGACGCGGTGCTCGCCCTGCACGCTCGGCATCCGAAGCTCAATTACGGCGTGCTGTTCGACGCCGGCACCCGGGACGTCGCGGCGCGGATCCCCGACCTCCCGGTGCGCGACCTCTGGCCGCACCACAGCCTGGTGGACCAGGAGCTGGTCGAGGCGGCGCACGACGCGGGCAAGCGGCTGCTCGTCTGGACGGTGAACGAGCCCGAAGAGGCGCGGCGGCTCACCGTGCTGGGCGTGGACGGGCTGTGCGGGGACGACGTGCGGATCTTCGCCTGACCCGTTCGCGTCGTGGATGCCAGACGAACGAAAACGCCTCCCCGGGGGGAGGCGTTCTTGCTTGAAGCCGCCGGCGCGGTTACGCGGCCGGTGTGGCTTCCTTGGCGGCCGGGTACACGCTCACGCGGTAGCGCGACTTGCTGTGGTGCTCGAACTGCACCACGCCGTCGATGAGCGAGTAGATGGTGTAGTCGGAGCCCATGCCGACGTTGCGGCCGGGGTGCCACTTGGTGCCGCACTGGCGGACGATGATGTTGCCGGCCACGACCGACTCGCCACCGTACTTCTTGATCCCGCGGTATTTCGGATTGCTGTCGCGCCCGTTGCGGGAGGAGCCGACGCCCTTTTTATGTGCCATGGCGAGATATCCTTAGCCGAGCTTGATGTCCTTGATCATGACTTCGGTGAAGCCCTGCCGGTGGCCCTGCTTCTTCGCGTAGTTCTTGCGGCGCTTCATCTTGAAGACGACGATCTTGTCGTCGAGGCCGTGGCGGCGGATCTCCCCGGTGACCTTGGCGCCCTTGAGCATGGGCTCGCCGGTCTTGACGGACTTGCCGTCGGAGCCGAGGAGGACTTCGGTGAACTCCACCTTGCCGCCGGGTTCACCGGCGAGCGTGGGGATCCTGTAATAGCGGCCCGGCTCGACACGGAACTGCTTGCCGCCGGTGCGAATGATGGCGTAGGACATGGGATCGATCTGGAATAGAAAGCTGCGAGCCTCGTAAGCTAGATAAGGGCTAAGGCGTTGTCAACGAGGGGCGTAGGGCTCCTCACGCCACCGCGTACTGCCCCGTCACGTCCCGCCCCGCCGACTTCACCACCAGCTTGAACTCGTCCGGCCGGAGCAGCGGATCGTCCCGGATCTCGAGCCCGAACCCCACCGCCTTCTCCAGCTTCTTCGGCAGGTCCTTCTCCTCCTTCAGGACGTACATCGCCACGTCGGGGTGGAGCTTCACCACCAGCGGGTCCTTCTTCCCCTCGACCCCCATCCGGCGCACCGAGCGCTCCATGCGCCGCACGATGGTCTCGGCCGTGAACACCCGCCCCGTGCCGGCGCACGTCGGACAGGGCTCGGTCATGTTCTGCAGGTGGCTCTGCCGCACCCGCTGCCGCGTCATCTCGATCAGCCCCAGGTCGCTCACGGCGAAGGCCTTGGTGCGCGCCCGGTCGCGGCTCAGATGGTTGCGCAGCTCCTGCAGCACGCGGTCGCGGTTGGCCCGCGTCTCCATGTCGATGAAGTCGGCCACGATGATGCCGCCGATGTCGCGCAGCCGAATCTGCCGCGCCACCTCGCGCGCCGCCTCGAGGTTGGTGCGGAGGATCGTCTTCTCCGGGTCCTTCTTGCCGGTGTAGCGCCCCGAGTTCACGTCCACCGACACCAGCGCCTCGGTGGGCTCGATGATCAGGTAGCCGCCCGCCGGCAGGTCGCACCGCCGCTTGAACAGGTCGCGGATCTCGGGCTCGATGCCCGCTTCGTCGAAGATCCCGTGTTCCTCGCTCCACAGCTTCACGCGGTCCACGAGATCGGGCGCGACGCCCTTCAGGTACTCGATGATCTCGTTGTACACCTGCTTGGAGTCCACCGAGACCTGCTCCACCTTCTCGCTGAACAGGTCGCGGATGAGTCCGCGCGTGAGGTTGGTCTCACGATGGATGAGCGCCGGCGCGCGCACGAAGTTCGTCTTGCGCTTGATCTTCTTCCACTGGCCGATGAGCGTGTCGAGCTCGCGCTTGAAGGTCTCCTGCGTGGCGTCCTCGCCCACCGTGCGCGCGATGACGCCGCCGGCGTCCTTGGGGAGCACGGCCTCGATCATCTCGCGGAGGCGCGAGCGCTCGGCGCGCTCGCCGATCTTGCGGCTCACCCCCACGCGCGAGGCGAAGGGCATGAACACCAGGAAGCGGCCGGCCAGCGAGACCTGCGCCGTGACGCGCGGACCCTTGGTGGAGATCGGCTCCTTGGAGACCTGGACGATGATCTCCTGGCCGCGCTTCAGGACGTCCTGGATGGCCGGCGCCTTGGCGCGCTGGCGGCGGCGGCCGCCGCGCCCGCGGCCGTTCGAGGGCTTCGGCTCGGCGTCCTCCTCGGCCTCTTCCTCGACGTCGTCGGCCGCCTCATCGGCGTCCTCGTCGTCATCGGGCTCCTCGTCCTCGGGATAGACCAGGTCGGAGGCGTGGAGAAAGGCGCTCTTCTCCGTGCCGATGTCCACGAACGCGGCCTGGATGCCGGGGAGGACCGCTTCGACGCGGCCGTAGTAGATGTCGCCGACCATGCGCCGGGCTTCGGGCCGGTCGACGAGGAGTTCAACGAGTTGCTCGTCTTCCAGAATCGCAACCCGCGTCTCGCGCGGCGTTGCGTTGATCAGTATTTCGCGTTTCATCGGGAACCGCCGGCGCACGTCCGCGTGGCGACTCGACACGCGTCTGGGGGCGGCTGCATTCGTTCGGGGTGGCGGCCGGCCGGAGCGCATGCGCGCCCACGGGGGCCGGAATTTGACCGGGGATCCGCCACTCGGGCGTGATCGTCCACGCCGGGCCCGGCCGCCGGACGGGTCCGTGGACGGCGCGCACGAGCGCGTCGAGCCAACGGATCACCAGCGATATCCCACGGGCCAGCGTGCGATCGGCTTCCTGGGGGAAGTCGTGCGCCGCGAGGGGGACGACTGTGCGGACGGCGGCCGATCCTGCTTCGGCCGCCGTTTCACAGCGAGTGCCTCGACCGCGCCGCGAGTCGCGCAGCGGGGTGAAGGCGGGGAACGCGAGAGTTGCAATCACTGCCGGAATAACTAGCGCCCGACGTCCGTTTCCGCAAGAGTGGCAAGGACTTACGGGGTAGCTTTAAAGCCTCCTACGACCACGACAGGTCCTGCTTCGAAAGGGGCAGCGAGCGGACCCGTTTCCCGGTGGCGTCGAAGATCGCGTTGCACAGCGCGGCCACCGCCGGCGGAAGCGCCGGCTCTCCCAGCCCGGTGGGCGGGAAGGTGGTGGTCAGGAAATGGACCTCGACGGGCGGCGCCTGCCGCATCCGCATCAGCGGGTACACGTCGAAGTTGCTCTGCTCGGCGCGCCCGCCCTTGATCGTGATCTCCTGGCCGAGGGCCTCCGACAGCCCGTCGAGCACGGCGCCCTGCGCCTGGCTCTCGGCGTTGAGCGGGTTGATGATCTGGCTGCCGATGTCGCCGGCCACCCACACCTTGTCCACGGTGACGGCGCCCGACTTCGCGACGGTGGCCTGCACGACCTCGGCGAAGTAGCCGCGGTGGCTGAAGTGGAAGGCGACGCCGCGCCCCGTTCCCCGCGGCAGCGTGCCCTGCCCCCACCCCGCCTTCTCGGCCACGAGCTGCAGCACGCCGCGCATGCGCTGGGCATCCATCGCCGCCCCGTCTTCCACGGCGGCGAGGAGATCGAGGCGGAACTGCACCGGGTCGCGGCCGGCGGCGTGCGCCAGCTCGTCGATGAACGACTGCATGACGAAGGCGATCGCGTTGCTCCCCGGCGCGCGCAGCGCGCCCGTGGGCACGCCGAGCGGCATGGTGGACGCGCCGAGCGAGAAGTTGGGCACGAAGCGCGCGGGGAATTCGTTGGGCGAGATGGTCGCGCTGGGTGCGTAGCGCTGGCCCTCGCCGAAGGTCACGAAGTGGTTCTTCCACGCGACGAGCTTGCCGCCGGCGTCCACGCCGCCCTCGAGATAGTGGAACCCCGCCGGCCGGTAGAAGTCGTGCCGCATGTCGTCTTCGCGGGTCCAGAGGACCTTCACGGGCACGCCGGCCTGCTTGGCGACGGCGGCGGCCTCCACCATGTAGTCGTTGTTGAGGCGCCGGCCGAACCCGCCGCCGCTGCGGGTGAGGTGGATCGTGATGTCATCCTCGCTCAGCCCGAGGGTCCTGGCGACGAGCGTGCGTCCGCCGGCCGGCATCTGCGTGGGCGCCCAGATCTCGAGCTTGCCGCCGGCGAAGCTCGCCGTGCAGTTCTGCGGCTCGAGCGTGGCGTGCGAGATGAACGGATAGGCGTACGCCGCCTCGACGGTGTGCGCGGCGCTTCCCAGCGCGCCGTCGGCGTCGCCGTCGTTGCGCAGCGAGCGCTGCGGCGCCTGCGTGGAGAGCTGCGCCGCCTGGCGCGCGAATCCCTCGCTCGACTGCTGCGCCGTGTCGCCCGCGTCCCAGTCCACGACCAGCCGCTCGCGCGCCGTCTGCACGGCCCACCAGCTCTCGCCGACGATGGCCACGCCGTCGAGGAGGCCGTTGAGCGGCGCGTCGGCGGGTCCGTGCACGACGAACGCGTCGGTGATGCCGGGGCGCTGCTTGACGGTGTTCAGGTTGGCGCTCTTCACCTTGCCGCCGAACACCGGGCACTTCACGTACGACGCGTAGCGCATGCCCGGCACCGTGACGTCGATGCCGTAGAGCGGCTGCCCGGTGACGATCGCGTGCGCGTCCACGTTGAACGTGGGCTTGCCGATGATCGTGAAGTCCTTGGGATCCTTGAGCGGCACGGTGGCGAGATCGGGCGCCGGGATGCCGGACGCGGCATCGCACAGATCGCCGTAGGCGATCTGGCGTCCGCTGGCCTCGTGATACACCACGCCGGACTTCGTCGTGCACTCCGACGCGCTCACCTTCCAGGACCGGGCCGCCGCCATGACGAGCATGGCGCGCGCCGCGGCGCCGACGCGCCGCATGGGCAGCCAGTTGATGGGCGTCGCGGTGCTCCCGCCCGCCCACTGGTCCTTGTACTTGTCCGTATCGAGCGACGCCTGCTCCACGCGCACGTGGCTCCAGTCCACGTCCAGCTCGTCGGCGATGAGCATCGGGAGCATGGTCTTCACGCCCTGCCCGATCTCCGGGTTCTTGGCCATGATGGTGACCGTGCCGTCGCGCGCGATCGTGACGTAGGCGTTGGGCTCGAAGCTGTCGGCCGGAGCGCGGCGCGCCGCCGAGCGGGTCACGCGATCGAGCGACGGGAGATACGCGGCCACGAGCATGCCGCCCCCGGCGATGGCCGAGACGCGGAGGAACTCGCGGCGGTTGACGGGATCGCGGCGGGTCATTGGCCACCTCCCAGCTCGGCGGCGCGGTGGATCGCGTCGCGGATCCGGCGATACGTGAGGCAGCGGCAGATGTTGTCGTCCATCCCCTGGTCGATGTCGGTATCGGTGGGATGCGGATGGTCCTCGAGGAGCGCGGCGGCGGCCATGATCTGGCCGGCCTGGCAGTACCCGCACTGCGGGACGTCGAGCTCCTCCCAGGCGCGCTGCACGGGGTGGTCGCCGTTGGCGGAGAGCCCCTCGATGGTGACCACGTCAGAGCCCTGCACCGACGAGATGGAGGTCATGCAGGCGTGGGCGGGCGCGCCGTCGAGGTGCACGAGGCAGGCCGAGCACTCGCCGATGCCGCAGCCGAACTTGGTGCCCTTGAGATTCAGGACGTCGCGCAGCACCCAGAGCAGCGGCATGTCGCCGGGGACGTCCACGGTGGTGGACTTTCCGTTGACGCGGAAGGTGACACTCATGGGGGGACCCTCGCGTTGAACAGGCGGCGGGCGGCGGAGCGCACCCGCTCACCTGGGATGGTAGACCAGTTCAGACCTCAGTCAAGCAGTTCCTTGAGCAGCGAGCGGGCAATCACGATGCGCTGGATCTCCGACGTGCCCTCGCCGATCTCGCAGATCTTGGCGTCGCGCATCATCCGCTCGATCGGATAATCCTTGGTGTACCCGTACCCGCCGTGGAGCTGCAGCGCCTTGATCGTGGTGCGCATGGCCAGCTCCGAGCAGTAGAGCTTGGCCATGGCGGCTTCCTTGCCGTACGGCTTGCCGTTCTGGGCCAGCCAGGCGGCGTGAAACACCAGATGGCGCCCGGCCTCGATCTCGGTGGCCATGTCCGAGAGCTGGAAATGCACGCCCTGGAACTTGGCGATGGCCTGCCCGAACTGCTTGCGCACCGCCGTGTACTTGAGCGCTTCCTCGAACGCTCCCTCGGCGATGCCGAGCGAGAGCGCGCCGATGCCGATGCGGCCGGAATCGAGCGTGCGCATGAAGTTCTTGAAGCCGCGCCCCTCCTCGCCCAACCGGTTCTCCGCCGGGACCTCGACGTCCTCCATGATCAGCTCGGCGGTATCCGACGCGCGCCAGCCGAGCTTGTCCTCCTTCTTGCCGGCGCGGAAGCCGCGCATCGCGGGAAGCGAGGGCTCATGCCCGACGCCGGCCGACTTCGCGCCTTCGGGATCGCTGGTCGGCTTGGTGAGAATGAACGAGCTGATCCCCTTGGTGCCCTGCCCTGGCGACGTGACGGCGGTGACGACGAAGATCTCGCCCACCGAGCCGTGCGTGATGAACCGCTTGGTGCCGTTGAGCACGTAGCGGTCGCCCTTGCGGACGGCGGTGGTGCGGGTGCCGCCGGCGTCGCTGCCGGCGTCGGGCTCGGTGAGCCCGAATCCGCCCATGACCTTGCCCGAGGCCAGGAAGGGCACGAAGCGGCGCTTCTGCTCGTCGTTGCCGAAGTGGACGATGGGGGAGGTGCCGAGCGTGGTGTGGGCCGACACGGTGAGGCCGTGCGAGGCGTCCACCTTGGCCAGCTCCTCGATCACGATCATGTAGCTGAGGATGTCGAGCCCCGCGCCGCCCAGCTCCTCGGGCCACGGCACGCCGAGGAGTCCCAGCTCCCCCATGCGCCGGATGTTGGTCCAGGGGAACTTGGCGTCGGCGTCGAGCTTGGCGGCCACCGGCGCGACCTCGTCGCGCGCGAACTCGCGGACCATCTCGCGCACGGCCAGGTGCTGCTCGGAGAAGTAGAGGGCGTCGTCCATGTCAATCAGGAGGCGTCGGCGTCTCGACGGCGACGCGGCGCGCGTTTGGGTTCGGGTTCGCTGGGCACCACCACGAGCACATCGTCGGTGCCGATGTAGCGGTGCTTGGGCCTGGCGGCGGCACGGGGCCGGGCCGGGCGACGCTCCGAGCGGCGGAGGCAGTTGTCACAGGCGCCGCATTCCGGTCGTTCGGAGGGGTCGCCGAAATATCGAAGCACGAACGCCCGGCGGCAACGCCGGGTGTAGGCGTAGCGCTGCATGGCCTCGAGCTTGTCGAGGTCCGCCTTGCGGCGGCGCTCCAAAGACGCCCAGTCGATGCGGAACTGGTCGAGGGTCGCCGCGGGCCTGGCGAGGGTCGGCCCGGCCTCGAGCCGGGTCCACTCGACGAACTGGCCGCCCTGGAGCGCGTCGAGCATCTCCAGCGCCTGGGGGCCGCCCAGCGCGGGTGGGAGACCGTCGAGGTCGAGGGTGATCCCGTCGTAGAGCCGGTCGCGTCCCAGGCGCCAGAGGGCGCGGAGAAGCCCCAGCTCCAGCGCGCGGTCCTCGCCCAGCTCCGCCCTGATGCGCTCGGCGGTGGCGAGCAGCCGGACGTGGACACGCAGCCCGGTGGGCGACGCGGGACGCCAGGCGCCCACGCGCTCCAGCAGGCGCAGCGCGGCCTCCACGTCGCGGGCGCCGGTCTTGTCGGCGAGCTTCTTGGCCAGCGCGGCGGCGTCGAGCGCCGCCACGCGCGGGCCGCCGCGGCGGATCAGGTCGTAGAGCCGCTCGGTGACGTCGCGGCGGGCGTGCGCCGCCTTGATGAAATACTCATGGGTGAAGCGGTCGCGGAAGGCGTGCAGCAGCACGCACTCGGCGGGCTCGCCGTCCCGCCCCGCCCGCCCCGCTTCCTGATAGTAGGCCTCGAGCGTACCCGGCATGGCGTGGTGCACGACCAGCCGCACGTTGGGCTTGTCGATCCCCATCCCGAAGGCGTTGGTG
>JBJKPA010000423.1:0-3451 GCA_046706905.1 Gemmatimonadaceae bacterium | reverse complement strand
AGCACGACCCGCGGTACGTCGCCACCATCTACGATCTGTATCCCGTGGTGCCGGGCGTCCGCGTCCGCACGCGGGCGCGGTTCTCGCTGGCCCGGGCGCGCTACCTGCGCAAGCGCGAGCATCGTCGTCTGGCGGAGCTCTGGGACGACTATCTCGCCGATCTCCTCACGATCTGCCGGCCGCGTACGGCGCTGAGCGCGCGCGTGGTGTCGATGGGCGAGTTCTTCCGTCGGTATCAGACGATGATTCTCGACCAGGTGATGGTCCGGCACGGCGAGGTGAAGCGTGACGCCGCCGCGCGGGTGCTGCGGAACATGCACTTCGTGGCCGACACCTACGGCCTGGTGATCCACACGCTGGACGAGAAGCGGGCGATCGCCGGCATCAGCGTGATCCTGGCGCTATGGGCGGCGGCGCAGGACGGGGTGGATCCGTTCTACTGAGGAGACGCCGCTCCGTTGCGTCCGGCGTGGCGGGCGAACGCCGCCTCGACGATGCGCCGCGTGAATTCCTCGTGTCCCGCGGGATCGTTCATGAGAATGAGGTCCGCGCTGCCGGGGGCCGATTTCGGGTAGTAGATCCCGCAGTTCGCGTTGATCTCGAGCCAGAACGGCGTGCCGTCGGCGGCCACGCGCACGTCGCAGCGCCCGAAGCTCGCGCCCTTGAGCGCGACGAAGAAGCGGCCGGCCTCGTCCCGCAGTCGCTCGGCGAGCGCCGGGTCCTCCACCGGAAACGACTCCAGATTGCGCCAGTCGTCCCACTTCATCGCTTCGTGCTTGAAGCTCTCCCCTTCGGGAAAGCGGTACTGAATCGGCGTGTAGGCGGTGGGCCGGAGCGGGTCGGCGGGATTCTCGGCCACGAGCACGGTGCACTCGAGGCCGTCGATGTACTCCTCGATCAGCGCGGCCCCGTACCGCCGCATGACCTTGCGCGCCTCGACGCGCAACGCGGCCGCCGTCCGGACCCGCGACCTGGGCGTGAGGCCGACGCTGGCGTAGCTGCTCGGGTGCTTGACGAAGAGGGGAAACCGCAACGTGGCGGCCGCGCGTTCGACGTCCTCGGGCACCCGTGCGAACACGTGCGCCGGCGACGCGATGCCGACGGCGCGGCACGCCGCCTTCATCTGCTCGCGCGACGGCTCGTAGAACTCCGACGTCGATCCGGTGAATGGCACGCCGAGCCGCTCGAGCGTCTGCACGACCTCGATGCCCGGGGAGTCGTCCTCGTCCGCCGCTCCGTCGCAGAGATTGAAGAACAGGTCGAACCGCTCGCCGACCAGCCGCGTGACGTGCTCGACGGACGTCTCCTTCTCCAGCACCGCGACCTGCCACGTGGCGTCCGGGATGAACGGACGCGGGTCACACGGCGGATCGTCGTCGTCGAAGGTGTCGTTGTCCAGATCCTGGTTCGTGAGCAGGCAGATGCGCATGACGGATGAGGCGATGGAGGAGAGGGTCACCACATCGCGATGCGGCGACGCGTGAAGATAGTTCGGCGCGCCGGCTTCCGGGATATGCGCGCGGATGGGACGGCATCTGGAAGAGGGGCCGGTTGCGGATCGGGTTCGCCGGCTCAGCTTGAAACTTCCACGTGGGGCGGCGTCGTACGTGCATCGGGCATCGACGATTCCCGATCTCCCCCAGGATGACACGCGCCGAACCCGGGACAACTCATGAAGGTTCTCTCCCTGTTCGGTTACGTACTCATGGCCGCCGGCATGATCGGCCTCATCGCGCTTGGCGCGCTGTTCTCGCACGGGCCGGTGGGCATCGGCGTGCAGGGGATCGCCGTCCTTCTCATGATCTGGGCGCGCATCACGTTCGGCGCGCGGAGCTTCCACGCCACCGCGAATCCGACGGCGGGCGGTCTGGTGACGTCCGGTCCGTACCGGTTCATCCGCCACCCGATCTACACCGCCATCGTCCTCTTCGTGTTCGCGGCGGCCGCCGCGCACCTCTCGTGGCCGGCCGCCGGCCTCGCGCTGGTCGTGCTGGCGGGCGCCGCGATCCGGATGCGCCTGGAGGAGCGGTACCTCCTGGCGCACTATCCCGAGTACGCGGGGTACGCGGCCCGGACGAAACGGATGATACCCTTCCTTATATAGATGGGCCGGTGACGCACGGCGCCCGACGCGCGATCAGAGATACCGCTGGAGCAACACCATCGCGATCAGCGTCCCCGACGTCACCACGGCGACGCTCCGCGACCAGGCCTCCTCGTACGCCGCCGGCAGCAGCTCGACCAGCACCATGAAGATCATCGCGCCCGCCGCGAAGCCGAGCCCGTACGGCAATGCCGCATGCAGGTAGTCCACGAACAGGAACGCCGGCACGGCGGCCAGCGGCTGCGGCAGCGACGAGAACAGACTCCACCACGCGCACGACAGCAGGCTCTCCCCCTGCGGGCGCATGACGGCGGTGATGGCGAGCCCCTCGGGGATGTTGTGCACGGCCACGGCCAGCGTGATGGCGAGGGCCAGGGCGGTCCCGCCTCCGAACGACACACCGACCGCGGCGCCCTCGGCGAACGAATGCACCGTCATGATCGCGATCACGAAGAGCATCCGCCGCGCGCCGGCACCCCGGGCGCCGAGAAACGCGGTCTCCTCGCCGTCGCCGTGCCCGAGCAGCCGCTGGGTCACGACGATGAACAGGATGCCCAGGTTCGTGCCGATGAAGGTCGCCCATCCGCTGTGATGCGTCCCCTCGACGAGCAGGCCGAAGCTGGCGCCGAGCATCAGACCGGCCGCGATGGCGTTGGCGATCGCCATCCCCCGCGCCGACACGGTCCGGATGAACGCGAACGGCAGCACGCCGAGCGAGGTCGCCAGCGCCGTCAACAGCGCGAAGAAGAACACATATGCCGTGGGGTGCGCGGTGAGCCAGGTCATCATTGCAGGCGCCCGCCCAGGAGTGCGACCACGCCAGCGGCGACGCTGACCACGACGGCGATGCTCGTGCGCCCCACGGCCCGGTAGCTGTCGGGGAGGAGCTCGGCGAGACACAGATACGTCAGGGCGCCGAAGGCGAAGCCGAGCAGGTCGGTGAGGCTGGCCGGCGCCCGGGCGGCGAGCACGAACGCCCCCACCGCGAACAGCACCTGCGGCGCGTTGCTCACGACGCCGAGCACCACCGCCTGCCGCCGGGTTCCGCCGCTGCCCAGGATCTGGGTGCCCAGCACCTCGCCCTCCCAGATGTTGTGCACCGCCAGGGTGGCGATCAGGAACAGGCCGAAGCGGTGATCGGCGGCCATCGCAGCTCCCATCGCGATGCCCTCCGGCGCCGCATGCGCCGCGCTCGCCGCCAGCGCGTGGCGGATGCGCACCGCGCGCGGGCCCGCTCCCACGCCGAGCCACAGATGGCTGGCGTACGACGCGCCCACGCCGAGCATCGCCCCGACGGCGGCGGCGACGCTGGCCCGCGCGAGGCCGAGGCTCATGAGCGCATAGCCC
>JBJKPA010000422.1:0-7048 GCA_046706905.1 Gemmatimonadaceae bacterium | reverse complement strand
GGCGCACCGCGGTCGCCCCCAGGGCGTCCGGCCCCGGGATCGCGCTGTCGGACGTGCTGCTCTTCCGGCCGGGGCCCACCCTGCCGGCGTCGTTGGCCGAGGCCGCCGCGAGCGCAGTCCCGGCGCTCGAAGACCCGCGCAAGCCGCTTGGCCTGTACTGGGAGCTGTACGGATCGCTCGCCGATCCGACGAAAGTGGACGTCTCGCTCACCGTGGAGCGTACCAACGCCGGATGGTGGGACCGGACCCGGCGGTTCCTGCATCTGGGCGGCAAGGCCGCCCCGATCGCCCTGCGCTGGCGGGACGCCGTCCGGTTCGTGAACGGGGTGGCCCCGCGGGCGGTGTCCGTGGACCTGTCGCGGCTGGATGCCGGGGAATACCGGCTCCGGCTGGAGGTGTCGGCGCCGGGGGTGCCGGCGGCGGTCGACGAACGGACCCTGGACGTCGGCCGCTAACCCGGTCGTCCCCCACTTTACTGCGACGGGGGGGAGGCGCCAATGTCAATGGGTCGGTGGTCTTCAACGTATCGGCTGCCATCCCCGTACCATCGGAGAAACGCGCGGTTATGACGCAAGACTCAAGACCCTTACCCCCTGCTGCCTCCCGGACCGGAGATGAACCAACCTTCTCCCCCCAGGAGGGCGACTTTCCGATGACGAGCGAAGAAGTCCAACAGATCACCACTGCGATGAATGCCGTGCGATCCGTCGTGCGGGCGTTGCGGGTCTCCTCGCGAATGATCGAGGGCAAGATGGGGATCAGCGGCGCGCAGCTGTTCGTGATGCAGCAGCTCGCCGAGCGCCCCGCCCATTCGCTGAACGAGTTGGCCGACCGGACCGCCACGCATCAGAGTTCCGTGTCGGTCGTCGTGCGCCGCCTGGTGGAGCATGGGTACGTCTCGCGTACCACGGCCGACGCCGACCGGCGCCGCGTGGAGTTGGCGCTGACCGACAAGGGACGCGAGGTCCTGGGTGGGGCGCCGACCACGGTGCAGATCAAGCTGTTGCGGGGCGCCCGGGCCCTGGGCCCCGACGAGCGCCGCTCGCTGGCCGATCTGCTGGGCGCGTGGGTGCGCGCCTCCGGGATCGAGGACACCGCGCCGCCGCTCCTCGGCGAGGAATCCGCCGGGAACGGGAAGTAGCCTCAGTCGGGATCCCAGGCCGGTAACAGCAGCGAGAACACGCTTCCGCCGCCCGCGCGCGGGGTGTATTGCACGCCCCCGCCCTGCGCCTGGGCCAGCCGCATCGCGATGGAGAGGCCCAGCCCGGCGCCACCATCGTTGGCCGCCGAGGGCGGCCGGTAGAACGGCTCGAAGATCTGGCTGACCTCGCTGGCCGGCACGCCCGGGCCGCGGTCGGCCACCGCGAAGTGGAGCCGCTCCCCCTGGCGGGCGGCCGTCAGTTCCACCGGCGTCCCCGGCGGCGCGTAGCGCAGGGCGTTCTCCACGAGGTTGCTCAGGATGCGGAGCGTGTGGACGAAGTCGAACATCCCGAACAGCGCGGGCTGTGACAGATCCACCGTGGTCACGAGACGGCCGTCGCGCGCCGGGGCGACGAACTGCCGGGCCAGGGCGCCGATCACGTCCTCGGCCGAGTTGGGCTCGACGTTCAGCCGGAAGGTGCCGCCCTTGATGCGCGAGAGGTCGAGGACGTCGGTGACCAACCGCGACAGCCGGTCGGCCTGCTCCTCGATCACCATGGCGTTCTCGTCGCCGCGGAGGGCGGCGTCCTGAGCCAGGGCCTTGATCGTCGTGAGCGGCGTGCGCAGGTCGTGGCTCACCGTGGCGAGGAGCACGTCCTTGAGGCGGTTCGCCTCGCGCAGCCCTTCGGCGTGGGCGGCCTCGGCCTCGAGGCGCATGCGCTCCACGCCGAGCGCGGCGTAGTAGGTGAGCGCCTCGAGAAACTCGTTCTGCGCCTGGTCGGGAACGATGTCCGTGGCGTTGAAGAGGCGCAGCCGTCCCACGGGCTCACCGTGCGCGGAGAGCGTGAGCACGAGCGTGTGCGCCTCCTCGCCGGGGGGCCAGAAGCCGGCGTGCGCCGTCTCCAGGAACTCGCCGCCGTTCATGCGGTCGATGGCGCACGAGTCCACGGCCAGTTGATCGCGCACGACGCGGGCGATGGCGGTCAGCGCCTGCTCGGGCGTGCCGGCGTTGAGGGTCTCCGATCCGAGGTGGGAGAGGCGGGTGACTTCGTCGGCGCGGCGGCCGGCCTCCTCGGCTTCGGCCTGCGCCCGGGCCAGCAGCTCGGTGGTGGTGATCGACGTCGCGAGGAACGCGAAGAGCGCCACCAGCTCCAGGGGCTTGCTCACGGCGAGCGTGCCGTAGGGTTCCTGGAAGAAGATGTTGATGCACAGGAACGTGCCGACGGCCATGAGGAAGCCGAAGCCACGGCCTCCCCCCACGCTCGCGCCCAGCACGACGAGCAGGTACGCCAGGACGACATGCGCCTGGTCGATGTCGGGGCGCGTTTGCCCCATGGCGAGCGTGACCAGGACGGCGACGAGGGTCCAGAAGACCCATCCCCGCAGCCGGTTCGCCCGCGCGGGATTACTCGACGGATTCGAAGCGGTAACCGACACCCGGCTCGGTGATGATGAGCTGTGGGCGCGATGGATCCCGTTCGATCTTGCGGCGCAGATTGGTGATGTGCACGCGCAGGTACTGCTGCGGATTGCCGAACGCGCGACCCCACACGGCGTCGAAGATCTGCTGGTGGGTGAGCGTGCGGCCGGAGGCGGTGGCCAGGGTCCGCAGGATGTCCCACTCGATGGGCGTCAGGTGGATGGCCCCGCTGCCGCGCGACACGCGGCGGCGCACGAGGTCGATCGTGAGCCCGTCCACCGTGATCGTCGCGGCGTGCGACGGTGCCGAGAGCGACTGGAAGCGGCGGAGCTGCGCGCGCACCCGGGCCGAGAATTCCTGCGTGCTGAACGGCTTCGTGATGTAGTCGTCGGCGCCGAGGTTGAGGAGCGTCACCTTCTCGTCCTCGCCGTGGCGGGCCGAGAGGACGACGATCGGCATCGTCCCCCACCGCCGCACCTCGCGGCAGACTTCGGCGCCCGCGATGTCGGGCAGGCCGAGGTCCAGCACGATGAGATCGGGCATCGCGGCGGCCGCCTGGTCGATTCCTTCACGGCCGGTGGCGACCTCGATCACGTGGTCGGTGATGTCATGGAGCGCATTGCGCACCGCGCGCCGGATCTGCTGCTCGTCTTCGATCACGAGCAAAGTGGGCTGCGGCGCGGGCGCAGGGACCTGCGCGGCCGGTAATGTCACGGTGGCATCCTCGCAAACAAATTTTGACGGTTCTCTACCCCAGTTAGACTCCGGGTTCCGTAGTTCGGCCACAAAGAAGTGGTTAACCCCGCGGAGCGGCATGTTGGGGAATGGCCGCCGGGCGGCTGGAGCCACCCGCTGAAGGTTGCGTCGTGGACCGGGCGGCGTACAGTTCCCTCGAACTCCATTCCGTTCGCGCCCGCCGCGCAGGAGACCGTGTCAAATGTTTCGATCCGCCCTCGCCGCCGCCGTCGTGCTGTCCGTGAATGCCGGGCCCACCCCGCACCCCGCTCCCGCGCCGGCGATTCCGGCCAGCGCGTACCAGGAGCTGCACTGGCGGTTCGTGGGGCCCTTCCGCGCCGGGTGGGCCACGGTGGCCGAGGGCGTGCCGGGTGAGCCGACCACGTTCTACTTCGGCGCCGCCGGCGGCGGCGTGTGGAAGACGACCGACGCCGGCCGCACCTGGCAGGGGCTCTTCCAGCACGAAGCGTCGTCGGCGATCGGCGCGCTGGCCATCGCGCCGTCGAACCCCGACGTGATCTACGTGGGCACCGGGCAGGTGGCGGCCCGCTACGACATCGCCGATGGCGACGGCGTGTACCGCTCCGACGACGGCGGCGCGACGTGGAAGAACGTCGGGCTCGCGGCCACGACGCACATCGGGCGCATCCTGGTGGATCCGCACGACCCGTACCGCGTGCTCGTGGCCGCGATGGGACACGTGTTCGGCCCGAATCCCGAGCGCGGCGTGTACCTCACCACGGACGGCGGCGCGCACTGGCAGCACGTGCTGCAGGTGAACGACGAGACCGGCGCCGTGGACCTGGCGTGGGACCCGGAGCATCCCGACGTCGTGTACGCCGCGGCGTGGCAGATGCGGATGCACCCGTGGATGGACTACTTCATGCCGCAGTCGGGCCCCGGCTCGGGGATCTACAAGAGCACCGACGGCGGCGAGCACTGGACGAAGCTCACCGCCGGCCTGCCGACGGCGGACATCGGCCGCATCGGGCTGGCCGTGGCGCGGGGGAGCGGTGGCGCGATCGTGTACGCCTCGGTCGCGCTCGAGGGCTCGGCGCTCACCACGGCGCCGCTGACGCGCGGCAGGAGCGGGCTCTACCGCACCGACGACGGCGGCGCGAACTGGCGGCTGGTGAACGACGACCCGGCGCTGGCCAGCAGCTACTTCGGCCGCGTGACCGTGGCGCCGAACGACCCCAACACGGTGTACGTCACCGGGCAGTCCATCCGGCGCTCCACCGACGGCGGCAAGACGTTCGGATTCTTCAAGGGCGCGCCCGGCGGCGACGATTATCACTTTTTGTGGATAGACCCGAGTGATCCCGCCCACATGATCGAGGGCGCCGACCAGGGCGCCGCGGTCACGCTCAACGGCGGGCGGAGCTGGTCCAGCTGGTACAACCAGCCCACCGGGCAGCTCTACCATCTCGCGGTGGACGACCGCTTCCCGTACCGGATCTACAGCGGGCAGCAGGACAACGGCACGGTGGAGCTGTGGAGCCGCGGCCCCTACGGCGTGGTGGACGAGCGCGACTGGCATCCCGTGGGCGGCGACGAGCGCGACTACATGGTGCCCAAGCCCGGCGCCCCCGACACGGTGTTCGGCACCGGACTGGGCGGGCACATGTCGCGGTTCGACGAGGTCACGCGGCAGTCGGCCGAGGTCTCGCCCTGGCCGGTGGCCACGTACGGGGCGTACCCGCCGGCGGTGAAGTACCGGTACACGTGGATCACCCCGATGGCGTTCTCCCCTCTGCCCCCGCACACGATGTACCTGGGCGCGCAGGTGCTGTTCTCGTCGAACGATGACGGCGACCACTGGCGCGTGGTGAGCCCGGACCTGAGCGCCAAGGGCGCCGGCGCGAAGAACTGCCACGACCCGAACTTCGCCGAGGCGCGCGCCTGCGGGTTCGGCGTGATCTTCTCGATCGCGCCGTCGCCCGTGGAGAAGGGGCTGATCTGGGTGGGCACCGACGACGGGCTGATCCAGGTGACCGCCGACGGCGGCGCGCACTGGAGGAACGTCACGCCGCCGTCCGTTCCGGCGTGGGCGCGCATCGACAACATCGAGCCCTCGCCGTTTTCGCGGAACACCGCCTACGCGTCGGTGGACATGCACCGGCTGGACCGCGTGGCGCCGATGATCCTGCGCACCACCGACGGCGGGAAGACGTGGCAGCCGATCGTCGACGGGATTCCGGCCGACGAATTCGTGATGGTCGTGCGCGCCGATCCGGTGAAGCGCGGACTGCTCTACGCCGGGACGAGCCGCGGCGTGTACGTGTCGTTCGACGACGGCGCGCACTGGCAGCCGCTGTCGCTCAACCTGCCCACCACCTGGTACCGCGACCTGCTCGTCCACGACGGCGACCTGATCGCCGCCACGCAGGGGCGCGGCATCTGGATCCTGGACGACATCGAGCCGCTGCGCGAGGCGGCCGCCGCCGCCGCGCAGCCGGCGCACCTGTTCGCGCCGCTCGTCGCCACGCGGCTCCGCAACGACGAGAACCGCGACACACCCTGGCCGCCCTCGACCCCCGTGGCGCAGAACCCGCCCACCGGCGCGGTGCTCGACTACTGGCTCGCCGCGGCGAGCGCGTCGCCGGTCACGCTCACGGTCAAGGACGCCGCCGGGCACGTCGTGCGCACCTTCTCCAGCGCGGACGAGCCGGAGAAGCTGCCGGTGTCGCAGTACTTCCAGAACGGGTGGCTGGGAAAGGGACCGACCGTGTCGGCGGAAGCGGGCATGCACCGGTTCGTCTGGGACCTGCGGTATCCGCGCCCCGACGCACTCTCGTATGACTACTCGATCGCCGGCATCTGGCACGAGGGGACGCCGGTGGATCCGCGCGGCCCGCTCGCCCTACCCGGCCGGTACACGGTGACGCTCTCGGCGAACGGCAGGACCTACACCCAGCGGCTCACGGTGCGGCAGGATCCGCGGGTGCACGTGGCGCCGGGCGCGCTGCGCCGCCAGTTCGCGCTCGCGCTGCGGGTGGACTCGACGCTGGGCCGGGCGACGGCGGCCCACCGGCAGATCACAAATCTGCTGAACTCCAAGCCGGGCGGACTCACGCCCGCGCTGGCCGACTCGCTGCACGCGATCGCCGACGGCGTGGCGACCGTGGACGGCGCGCTCACCAGCCTCGCGACGGCGATGGTGGAGGCCGACGCGGCGCCGAATCAGGGGGAGGAGGGCGTACTGCGTGACTACGCCCGCCAGCTCGAGGGACTGCTCGGGCGCTGGCGGGCGTTGCGGACCCGGATCGAGCGCTAGCTCGTCCGGGCGCGGATATCGGCGAGCGGCAGGCGCAGCTCGGGGTTGGCCTTGAGGATGTCGGCCAGCAGGTCGGCGATCGGCGGGTCGTTCACGACCGTCGGCTCGGCGCCGAACCGCTTGTTGACGCCCATGTGGCGGTCGGGGTCGATGCGCACCTCGTGCGGCAGGATCAGGTCGGCCTTGCTGTCCATGACGCGCACGGCGAAGAACTTCTTCCCTTCCTTCTCCATGTAGCCGATGCGGAGGCCGTCCACGTCCTCGGGCCAGGGCGGCAGGTTGTGTGCCTGGCCGTCGCTGCCGATGAACGCGGTGGCGCCGGGCTTGAGGAGCGGGAAGTTGGTCTCGAAGGCCCCGTGGTACATGAGCGCGTGTTTCATGCCGGTGTCTCGGTTGAGGATGGTGGGATGAATTCTAATCGCTAGGGACGCTTTTCGGTGTCCCGGAGGTGGCTGAGGCGCCGCTTCACGTCGGCC
>JBJKPA010000421.1:0-3476 GCA_046706905.1 Gemmatimonadaceae bacterium | reverse complement strand
GAAGTGCAGATCCCACGTGAAGCGGTGCATGCCCGTTTGGGTCGAGAGGCTCATCTGCGGCGCGGCCCAGTAGAGCGCCACCGAGCAGTCGGCGGCGCGGGGGTCCTTCTGGCAGACCTCGGTGTTGTAGGCCTCGGGGTCGAGCGCCGGATCGGGATCGAGCACCGGATCGGTGCTGGAGTACGAGCGGACGAGTTTGCCGGCGTGATCGAGGATCTCGAGCTTCACCGGGCCCGACGCGTCGTGCGCCAGGTAGTAGTCGATGATGCTGCCCGGCGGCGGATTCTGGCCGGCCGCGACTTCCGGCGGCCAGGGCGTGGGGTCGTTGGTGCCGAAGCGCACGCGCACCGCGGTCACCGGCTTGAACAGGTAGGCGTCCTTCGCGCGCGCGACCTCGGCCGACTGGCGGAGCGGGGTGAGGTCGTCCAGGATCCAGAAGCCGCGGCCGTGCGTGCCGGCCACGAGGTCGCTGCACAGGCAGCTCGCGTCGTCCTTGACCTCGATGTCGCGCACCGAGATGGCGGGCATGTTGAGGCGCAGCGACTGCCAGTGGTCGCCGTCGTCGAACGAGACCCACACCTGGGTGTCGGTAGCGCCGTAGAGCAGCCCCTTCACGTGCGGGTCCTCGCGGATCGCATTGGCCACCGCGCCCGGCGCGATGCCGTTGTCGATCTCGGTCCACGTCTTGCCGCCGTCGTGCGTGCGGAAGAAGTGGGGGTTCATGTCGTCGATCCGCATCGTGTTGGCGGCGACGTACGCCGTCTTCGTGTCGAAGTGGCCGGCGTCGATGTTGAAGATGCGCGTCCACGGCTTGATCGCCGGGGGCGTGACGTCGTGCCAGGTCTTCCCGCCGTCGGTGGTGACCTGGACGTTGCCGTCGTCGGTGCCGGCCCAGAGGGTGTTGATGTCGCGCGGGGAGGGCGCCAGCGCGGTGATCGTGCCCTGCGGACCGACCGTGACGTCGCTCGCGTACTTGCCGACGGTGGGCGGGACGGCCCACGTCTTGCGCGCGAGGTCGGGGCTGATGCGGGTCCAGCTGTGCGCGTGGTCGGTGGTCTTCCAGACGACGTCGGACACGTAGTAGAGCGTCTTGTGGTCCACCGGCGACCAGATGATGGGCATCGTGCGCACGTTGCGGTTGTACGTGTCGCCGTTGGGGCCGTGGCCGCTCATGTCGGGTCCGACGTTCGTCGTCTGCCCGGTCTTTCTGTTGTAGAGCGACACGTTGCTGCGGCTGCTGCCGTACACGAGGTCCGGGTCGTTCGGATCGGGCGCCGCGATCCCGTACTCTTCGATGTTCACGGGGTGCCAGGCGTTGAACGTGATCTCGCCGTCCATCGAGCGGCTGTCCACGCACGCCGAGCCGGAGTCCTGCTGGCCGCCGCACAGGCGGTAGGGGAACGCGTCGTCGGCGGTCACGTGGTACACGGCGGCGGTGGGCTGGGTGTACCAGTTGCTCCACGACTTGCCACGGTTGGCCGACACCACGCCGCCCTGGTCGGCCACGAGGAGGATGATGTTCGGGTTGTTCGGGTTGATCCACGTCTTCTGATAGTCGTCGCCGCCGGGGGCGCCGCGCACGGCGGTCCAGGTGATGCCGCCGTCCTCGCTGCGCCAGAACACGGTGGAGCAGGTGTAGATCACGTCGGGGTTCCTGGGATCCACGGCGAGCGTCGGCAGGTCGCCGCCGCCGATGCGGGCCATCGGGCGGGGATCCTCCATGCGCCCGCGGCCGCTCCCGTCGGGGCCGTCCACGGCGCGGAACCAGTGCGCGCCGCCGTCGACGGACTTGTAGAGGCCGACGACGCCGGTGGTGGAGCCGCGGCCCCCGCGTCCGCCGCGCCCCGAGCCGGCCGGCGCGACGCCGGCGACCGCCGCGTACAGGATGTTCGGATTGCTCGGCGCGATGGCGAGGTTGGCCTCGATGACGTCCGGCAGGCCGTCGGTGAGCTGGTGCCAGGTCGTGCCGCCGTCGGTGGACTTGTAGATGCCGCCGCCGGGGCCGCCGAAGGCGGTGTTCTCGGAGTAGCCCTGCTGCTGCTGCCAGAGGGTGGCGTAGACGATGTTCGGGTCGGACGGATCGATGCGCACGTCGGCGGCGCTCGTGTACTCGTCCTTGTACAGCACCTTCTCGAAGGTCCTGCCGCCGTCGAGCGAGCGGAACACGCCGCGCTCGGGGTTGGGCCCGTACGGGTGGCCGAGCGCGGCGACGAACACGCGGTCGGGGTTCGTGGGATCGACGGCGACCTGGGCGATCATCTGCGTGTTGCGCAGGCCGAGGTGCGTCCACGTCTTGCCGGCGTCGGTGGACTTGTACATCCCGTCGCCGGTGGCGAGGTCGGGGCGGATGATCCCGGCGCCCGAGCCGACGTAGATGACGTTCGGGTCGGAGGGCGACACGGCGATGGCGCCGATCGAACCGGTGGGCTCGTGGTCGAAGATCGGGTGCCAGGTGGACCCGTAGTCCGTGCTGCGCCACACGCCGCCGTTATCGAATCCGATGTAGGCGACGTTGGGCTCGCTGGGCACGCCGTCCACGGCGCGGGCGCGGCCGGCGCGCGTGGGGCCGATCTCGCGCCACTGCATGGCGGGGTCGTAAAAGCCGGCCGACTGGGCCGACGCGCCGGCGGGGACGATCATCGCCGCGACGCAGGCGACGCTAAGGAAGTACAAGGCGGAGTTGCGCACGAGGGCCACCCTCTTGGGGTTACGCGGTGCATGCCGGGGGACCGCGGACAGCCGCGGTGCGGGGAATGTGGGGGACGGACCGAGACCCCGCCAGCGGCCGCGGCGGGGGCCCCCCGTGCACTGCGCCCCGGGGGTGCTATGCTTCATGTCGCGCTCCACGAGCGGGACGGAGTGTGGAACCACCACCCCAGGCATGGCCAACGCGATTCTCGGGGTCAAGCGGCTGCTCGTGGGCCGCCCCCTTTCTTCGGATCGGCTCGAGCACGAGCGGTTGAACAAGAAGACCGCGCTCGCCGTCCTCTCTTCCGACGCGATCTCGTCGGTGGCCTACGCCACCGAGCAGATCCTCATCGTGCTCGCCGTCCTCGGCACGATGGCGCTGCGGTACGTGCTGCCGATCTCGGCGGTCATCGTGGGGCTGCTGCTGCTCGTCGCCCTGTCGTACCGGCAGACGATCTTCGCCTACCCGAACGGGGGGGGATCGTACACCGTCGCGAAGGACAACCTGGGCGTCGGGGCGGGGCTCGTGGCCGCGGCGGCGCTGCTCACCGACTACATCCTGACGGTGGCCGTGTCCATCTCGGGCGGCGTCGCGGCCATCACCTCGGCGTATCCGGCGTTGGCGCCCTGGACCGTGACGCTGTGCGTGACCGCGATCGCGGTCCTCGCGATCGTGAACCTGCGCGGGGTGCGCGAATCGGGGGCGGCGTTCAGCGTGCCGACCTACGTCTTCATCGCCGCGACGCAGGCGACGCTAAGGAAGTACAAGGCGGAGTTGCGCACGAGGG